>DNGD01000235.1 GCA_003486725.1 Rhodospirillaceae bacterium | reverse complement strand
TCCCTTCCTTACATGCCGCCCACAGAGGAGGCTTTTGACACCTCGGTAACAACCGCGAACACCGACTGCATAGCCCAAGCGATCGTGCCGCCAACGACGATAAGGCCTATGTTACGGGTAACGGCCGCCTGTCCCTTTAGCACATCAATCTGTTCGCGAATCCATTCGTCCGTTACCTGTTCAATAACGGTTCCGACGTCCGCGCGTTCAGACAGAATTTCAAGATCGATCGCGACGCCCGGATCAGGAAAGTTATATTTCCCCGTTCGAAGCGCTTCGCCAAGGTTTCGACCACGCAGAACCTCTTGCCGCGCCGAACTTACGCGCTCGCGCAACCACGGTTTCGCCTGATCTTCCAAAATCTCCAACGCCCTCTTCAGGGGCACTTGCGAGCCCAGCAGCGAAGAAAGCCCCAGCAAAAATCCACTGCCCTGCAAAACGCGGTACCACGCCCATGGCGGCCACATATCCAGTCTGGCTCTCAGCTCGCCCTTCCAAATCGGTAGGGTCACGGTGATGATCGCGACCGTCACAGCAAGGCCAGCCAAAACCCACAGCCCCCAATTCGCGATAAAATCAGAAACCACAGCCACACCGCCCATCGCCTCCATAACGCTTGGTGGCGCGGTTTTTCTCATGTTTTGAATCAGGTTCACGCCGAACATCCACAAAACAAACGAAACCAGAATCACCATGAAACCAGGATAGGCTACAGCATAAGTGACCGCACCGCGCATTTCGCGCGCGCGCTCACCGACGGTTTGAATAGAAGAAAGAGCCTTGGCCATCGTGCCTGACTCTTCGCCTGCACGGATCATGTAAAGCTCGGAATCAGGAACCCACCCTTCCATCGCCTCAGAGAGCCCCAAGCCGGCGCGGTCTTTTAAAAACCACTCGCGAAGCGCGAGGGCAGCAGGACGCTCCGGATATTTTCCCATTTCAGAGGCATTTTGGTACAACCGGTCAAGCGCGCGCGAGAGCGCTTCGTTCATACGAAGCATGCCTTCCAGCTTCCGGTACACGCGGAATCGCTGCTTGCGACTATTTCTAAACTGAAACTGCGCCCATTGGCGGCTAATCGCCTCAGTATCAAACGTAATATCGTTCATGCCCATGGTAAGACTCCCAGTCTCTGCTCGACTTCTATGATTTCTTTATCGCGCGCGGCCACGCCGACCTCGAATTCCGCATCGTCGGGCGAAACTTCACCACGGCGGATTTTGTCAAGCGCATGCCAAAGCATTGTGACACCGTTCATCCCCGTCGGAGAAAGCCAGTATTCACTCGCCTCTTCCATGCGGTTATCTTGCAATAACTCCATGATCTTTTGATCGGTTTCGATCACTTCGGCGCAAATCGTTCGCCCGACACGCCCCTTGAAACAATGGGAACACCCTTCAGGATTGGCAACATAAACGTTGCTCATATCCGGCTCTGACAAACGTTCATAAACATTATGAAGCCCGCCCTTGCGCGAGGCATCCATGATAGCCAGGCCCGCGCGCACACGGCGCCCAATTTCCTTGTAAAGCGGGCCAAATTCACCCGGTGCCTGTGCCAATGGAACGCGGCAATGCGAGCACATACCGCGAAGCAACCGCTGACAGAACATGCCGCGCAGCAGATGGTGGTCATACACCAAATACGGCTCCATCCCGATGTCGCGCAAACGCTGTGGGACGGCCAGCGCGGCATAAACGTGGGTCGTCGTGTAAACCTGACGTCCCGTCAGTGCCAGACGGAAGGCAAACTTCGCCGTTTGAATATCGCGCACCTCGCCAAGCATGACGATGTCAGGATCCAGACGCAAAGCGCAACGCATAATTTCAACAAACGATTTCTCGCGCTGTTCATCCTTGACCGAAGCCGATACACCAACCTGCCGTGCGCCGACAATGCCGCCTTCCGGCGGATCTTCAACAAGCAAACAGTTCAGCTGCATATTTGTTTCCGCCATGCGGCGATTAAGTGTAACGCGCAGCGTTGTTGTTTTACCCTGGTTCACCGGCCCCGCGAAAACGCGCATGCCGCCCGGCGCCTGACGCAAACTTTGCACAACCTTCAACTGCTCTTGCGAAAAACCCAGCGAATCCACGTCCGCCATAATGAAGTTTTCGCCGAACAAATGCGCCGAATCGTACTGCAAACGCATGTCCAGATAACGGCCACCGTCGGATAAAGGCACCCACTGGCAACGAACCGAGATCACGCCCTTGGGGAGAATAAGCGCGTCCGGCCCCGTCGCGGTGGAGGTGAGCATCGCCGCCTGCGGCTCTTGCCAGTTGGCCGTTGCCCCCGACTGGCCGACCGAATGCGAATAAACAGAAGACAAAAACAATTCGCCTTCCTTTTGCGTCCACGTTTCCCAAAGACGCAGCGCACCGTCAATGCGAAACTCTACGCGCGTACGCCCCTCACTCGCCTCGATGTGAATATCGTTTGCGCCAGCATCGACGCCTTTTTGCAAGGCATCAACAATGCGACGCCGCACGGCATTGTCATCAAGACGCGAAACGGACGATTGCCGATCGGCAAAAAGATAAGCTTGGCGAATAATGTTGGGCGTGACGTAGCGCGGTTCGTTCAGTGGGTAACCGTGGCGACGCGCCATTTGGGCGACAGAAGTGACAAGCGGGGACAAACGGTGCGAAGCGCTGACAAGCCACATGCCATTATCGAACAACGCGCAAAGGTTGCGCGACTCATCGGGTATCTTAAGTTTTCCACCCTCGACGGTCAGAACCTCGCCGGAAAACGCCAACCCACCGGCAACGGCGAGACTTCGCTCGTCCTCGACCTCGACTTCCGGTGCCCTTTCCAAAATGACGCCGGCATCTTCTGTGATATGACTTTTGGCTGCGGGTTTGGCAGTTGAGGAAGCGCCATCAGCGGTCTTGTTGTCTGGCGCATCCTGCCTCACCGATTGAGACATTCCGCTTGCATTGCGCGCCTTGGCCCGAATGGTTGGCGGTGCAATATGTGTTAATTTAGAAGGGGGAATTTCTGACGACTTTACCCTTTCCGCCCTTCCTTGCAGGGCAGAACTGATTTTGTCTTTGATTTCATCAAAAATATCCAGCACGAATCCAACCGATCTTTTGGTCAAGTCACCGTAAGGGTAAAAACTACCCTAACAATCGTTAAACAAACCCCCGTGATGATACGCGGTGTTCGTCAACAATTCCTTATCAGCCGCCGAAAACCGTGCCGATATCCTTGACCTGAATCGTGTTTCTTTTCTTGCTTGGGGACACAACAGTTACCCCGCTTCTGGAAATCGCATCGACAACGGATCCATCAAGAAGCTTGTCGCCAACCCGCACTTGCCGTGACGTGCCGTCAGCATCTTTAATGGTCGCCATATAACGCCCCGAGGCACCGACAACTTTGCTAACCTCTATATCCTTTTCAGGAAAGGCCATCGCAGGAACAGGTGGAGCCGTGGGAGAACCCTGCGGGGCTGGCATAAGAGCAGGCGGAGCCATCGGCGCACCACCGCCCATGCCCGCGGCGCCATAAGTCGCATCGGCAGCCACTTCGTTGGCTTTCTCCTCGCGTTCTTGTCTCAACGTCGCCAAATCATTCAGCCGCTTTTCGATATCGATCAGAACATCCAGTTTGACGACGGCTTCACGCGCCGAGTTCAGATCTTCAATCGTTACGTCTTTTGTAGCCGTGTTCAGGCGCTCAACGACGTCCTTTACGGAATCAGGAATTTCGCCAGACGATGCCCCTTCCTCATCTTTTACTTTAGCATCTTTCGCTTTTTCCTTGATGTTAATGGAGTCTATAGACTCCTTGGCGGCCGGAGCAGCAGACGATGCCGCGGCAGGAGCAACAGCGGGAGAGACCACAGCAACATCGGCCTGAACGACCGAGTTCGTCTGGGCGACCTCGTTCTGCGCAAAAACAGGTGCGGCAACGGCAAACACGATGCCCGCGAAGGCCGTCATGGCAGCCAAAGAAATCCTAGCGTCTGTTTTCATAAATTACCCCCTCGATTTTCCAGCTGCTCGAGCCTTCTGCCACGTTACCGACAAGAACCATTGAATTAACAATGACTCCGGGCAACCCTTCCAGAAACGTCGTCAGCGTCCAAGGCAATACTGGAACAGTAAACGTAAAAGAACGCTTAACCCAAGGCGGCGGCGGCGGATTCCATTCACCATTGTAGTTTGGCGGCGGCGGCGGGGGCGGATCATCAGGGATACGGCGAATGGTTCCGGTCCAATTTTGGTTCAAATAGCGCTTCGTAACGACATCAGGATCGACAAGCTGCTCATCACCACGTGGGGACAACGCATCGTAAGCCACGGATCCCGAAGCACTTTCGCCGGTATCACTTACAAAAGTGTTGGGCGGAGGATTGGAAAATCCACCGAGCCTGCCCCAAGCAACATCCAACGCTTTAGGGGAGCAAGACAGAGACTTGATCTCCCAGCCGCCAACGCCGATCTTGATCTTTTCGAAAGTTTTTTGGCACGCTGTAAAAATTTCAAAGGGTTTGGGGTGTTGTTCCCAATAGCGAACAGGCGGTGGATACTCGACTTTTCTTTGCATGCCGGGGATCATGTTGGCTGCCTCAGCCTTCATTCTCTCCATAGCGGCCAATTGCTCTAACCTTATCGCCTCTTCTTGCGCGGCTTGTTCTTGTAGGTACCAGCCAATGCCCAACACGACAAAAACAACGCCGAAAACAGCCAATAGGCCCGTTTTGGCACCTTGTGACAATACAACGCCGTGCAGCCTGACATCAGAGCGGTCATTAAGCAGAAGGGTAACGGGCATCGTATCAGAGCCTGGAACGCCCCACGCTTCAGGCGCATAAATACGTTGGAACCCGCCGATGGCCATTTCCTGATACAGATGATCGCGCGCTTCCGCCTCATCCGTGAAATAACGGTCGCCATCAGGAACGATAAGATCGTCGCGAACAACGACAAGCGCTGTGCCTTCCCGTAAGCGGAAGGCACCGATCCAGGATCCCGGTTGTTGGTTGGCCAGACAGCCGGCCAAAGAAGGAATGCCCGCGCGGAATCCCTCGGCGGCCTGAACCAGACCGAACTGGGGCACACGCCCCTGCTTGTTCCCTGAGCGGGTTACATAATAATCAGCCTGGTTGCCTGGCTGTTTGGCCGCTTCTTTCGCGGCTTGAGAGATGCGTCCGCTCGGGCTGTTTTCCCAATAAAGGCCACTCGCGTATTGCTTGCGGCCAATGGTGACAAGACCAGCGGCCATTATTCTTGCTCCGCTCTCTGGACGCCCAGCACTTGCGGTGTGATTGCAATGAACATCATCGCGCGCGACTTGGCGTTCTCGGAGCCGCCACCAAGGAAGTAATTATAGGCATTGCCCACACCACGAGAGGATTGGGTTACCCGTTCATCGTCATGACCACCGATGATCAGGGTGGAGCCGTTCTTCAGCATCGCTTGTTGTACAAACACACGGGTTGACGTCTCTGGAAGCTGAACGTTCCCTGAACCCGTGGGGAAGTTGACCAGTTCAATCAGATCCACAAGGCTAAACGAGTATTGCATCAAGATACGACCGTCTTGAAGCAAACGCGGCGTCAGCTGCAGGGAGAAGCCCTCACGTACAGTTCCCGGCGTTACCGTGCTGCTGGAGAACGAAGACCCCGTAGACTCTGTGTTCGACAGCGACTCAACATAGGAAATATCACGTCCAACGCGACGGGACACTGTTCTGTTGTTCAGCGTTGTTAAAGGAAACTGAGAAACGCGCGTCGTGTCCCCAATCGTAGAAAGCGCCGAGAAGATGCTTGTGATACTGCCCGTTTTTTCGGGATCCAAAACAGCAACATTGAAGTTTGCCGCCTTAGAGGCTGCTGACCCAGCCATTTGGTTTGTCAACCCGGTAACATTCGCCTCGAAAGCACTGCTCAGTTGCTTCAACGCTGTATCAAAGGTCACGTTAAAGTCCGTGTTGTCCGCCAACGACACCGTGTAAATTTCTACATTGATGGCGATCTGTTGTGCAAGGCGGGCATTTTCTTCCTCGATAAACTTAGCCACCGTCCCCATCAGCTCAGGCGTTGTCGTCACTGTCGCCGTGCCGCTGGAGGGCGACGTCACGACCGTACCAACACCACCCAGTATCGACGTAAGGGTGTCCCGCAGCTCATCCCAAACCTTAAGCTCAACATCCATTGACGAAGACTGCTCCAAGGAACTGCCGCCACCGCCGCCACCACCACTGGATGAACTGCTGCTGCTCGTATCCTCTTTCATACCGTCTTTAATCTTCTGTGTGCCAGGCAAGGCCTCGACAACGAAGACCCGTGTTTCAAAACGTGACAAACGAATCGTGCCGCCGTCATAGCGCCAGCTGATCCCGAAATTTCCCGAAACAACATCCAAAAGACCGGAAAGCGAGCCCTCGTAAGCGATGACCATCTTGCCGTCCATGGAGCCGGTTCCGCTCTCCCCCTCCCCAAGACCGCCCGAAAGACCGGCTGCCACGCGAACGGGAATCCCCGTCTGACCGCTGATCGATGTCGCAATTTCAGAAAGGGAAATGGGCTCGGCCGCAATCAAAGCCACGCCACGCGGG
>DNGD01000255.1 GCA_003486725.1 Rhodospirillaceae bacterium | reverse complement strand
GCTGGCCTTCGATATAGACCTTCGCGCCCTTTTTCAGATAGCGCTCACAGATGCCGACCAGATTGTCATTCATGACCGAGATGCGATGCCATTCGGTCTTTTCCTTGCGCTCGCCGGTCGCTTTGTCTTTCCAGCTTTCGGATGTCGCGATGGAGAAACTCGCCACGCGCCCTCCGTTCTGAAAGGAACGGACTTCCGGGTCTTTGCCCAAATTTCCCACAAGGATCACTTTATTAACGCTTCCGGCCATCGTTTTCTCCGTTCAAAGGCATAATGTTGTGTCCCCACCCTACCCAGAGTCGCCCCAAACCGCAAGGCCTCTTTGTTCTTTTTTTGTTCTTATTTTTTTGCCCTCTTTAAGTCATAACACCGCCCCATAGTGGGAAAGCTCATGACAGACAACAAGACCATCCATGTGCGCGGGGCGCGCGAACATAATCTGAAGAATATCGACGTGGAGATTCCGCGCGATAAGCTTGTGGTCATTACGGGCCTGAGCGGCTCTGGCAAATCGTCCCTCGCGTTCGACACAATCTATGCGGAAGGCCAGCGCCGCTATGTCGAGAGCCTGTCCGCCTATGCGCGGCAGTTTCTGGAAGTCATGCAAAAGCCGGATGTAGACGGCATTGATGGTCTTTCGCCGGCCATTTCCATCGAGCAGAAAACAACCTCGCGCAANNACCGTCGGCACGGTCACCGAGATTTACGATTACATGCGTCTTTTGTTCGCGCGGATCGGCGTGCCCTATTCCCCCGCCACCGGCCTGCCCATCGAAAGCCAGACCGTGTCGCAGATGGTGGATCGCATACGCGCGATGCCGGAAGGCACCAAGCTGTTGATCCTCGCGCCCATCGTGAGAGGCCGCAAAGGCGAATACCGCAAGGAGCTCGCCGACCTGCAGAAACAAGGCTTCCAGCGCGTCAAGATCGATGGCGAGGTCTATGATATCGAAGACGCGCCCACGCTGAACAAAAAGATCAAGCATGATATCGCGGTGGTGGTGGATCGTCTGGTCGTGCGCCCCGATATGGGCAACCGTCTGGCCGATTCCGTCGAGACTTCGCTGAAGCTCGCTGATGGGCTGATGTTTGCCGAAAACGCGGACAACGGCGAAACAACGCTTTTCTCGGCCAAGTTCGCCTGCCCCGTCAGTGGCTTTACGATTGACGAGATTGAGCCACGCCTGTTTTCGTTCAACAACCCGCACGGCGCGTGCCCCGAATGCGACGGCCTCGGCGAAAAACTTTCGTTCGATCCCGAACTGGTTGTGCCGAATGAGAAACTGTCGCTGAACGAAGGCGCGCTCGCGCCATGGAAGACGACATTCGCCGCATTTTATCAAAACACGCTCTACGCGCTGACACGCCATTACAAGCAGAGCCTTGAAACACCGTGGCATAAACTGTCCAAAGAATGCCGCGACGCGATTTTGTACGGCACGGGCGATGTGGATATCAAAGTCTCGTTCGATGACGGCTCGCGCGCCTATCAAACCAACAAGCCGTTTGAAGGCGTAATTCCCAATCTGGCGCGGCGCTGGCGCGAGACGGATAGCAGCTGGATCCGCGAGGAAATCGCGAAGTTCCAAGCCTCCACCCCGTGCGATGCGTGCCACGGCATGCGTTTGAAACCCGAAGCGTTAGCCGTCAAGATCGATGGGCTGAATATTAGCGAGACAGCGGCCTTTTCGATTGCCGAGGCGGGCGCATGGTTCACCAAGCTGGACAAGAAACTCACGAAAAAACAGAAAGACATCGCCGCACGCATCTTGAAAGAGATCAATGAGCGGCTTGGTTTTCTGAACAATGTCGGCCTCTCTTATCTCTCCATGGCGCGGGCGTCGGGTACGCTGTCGGGCGGCGAGAGCCAACGCATTCGCCTTGCCTCGCAAATCGGATCGGGACTAACGGGCGTTCTCTATGTGCTGGATGAACCGTCGATTGGTTTGCATCAGCGCGACAATGATCGCCTTCTGGAAACGCTGAAACGCTTGCGCGATCTAGGCAATACCGTTCTGGTTGTCGAACATGACGAAGACGCGATCCGCAACGCAGATTATCTGATCGATATGGGCGTCGGCGCAGGCGTACACGGCGGCAACGTTGTGGCCGCGGGAACGCCAGCGCAAGTGCTGAAATGCAAGGAAAGCCTCACCGCGCAATATCTGACGGGCAAGAAATCGATCCCCGTTCCCGCCGAGCGCCGCAAAGGGCGTAAGGGCGAATGGTTGGAATTGTTCGGGGCCAGTGAGAACAATCTGAAGAACCTGCGCGTAAAGTTTCCCCTAAGCATTTTGACCTGCGTCACGGGCGTGTCGGGCAGCGGAAAATCCACGCTGATCAATGAAACACTGTATAAAGCGCTGGCCAAGGCGCTAAACAACGCGCGCGATGCGGCGGGAAAGCATGACAGCCTAAAGGGCATTGAGTTTATCGACAAGATCGTGGACATTGATCAGTCCCCTATCGGGCGCACGCCGCGCTCTAACCCCGCCACCTATACCGGCGCGTTTACGCCGATCCGCGATTGGTTCGCCGCGCTGCCAGAATCCAAGGCACGCGGCTATGCGGCGGGACGCTTCTCGTTCAACGTCAAGGGCGGNNAAGATCGAGATGCACTTTTTGCCGGATGTGTACGTCACCTGCGATGTGTGCAACGGCAAACGCTATAACCGCGAGACGCTGGAGATTTCCTATAAGGGAAAATCCATCGCAGACATTCTGGACATGACGGTGGAGGAAGGCGCGATTTTCTTCGCCGCCGTTCCGTCCATCCGCGACAAGATGCAAACGCTGGAGCGCGTCGGTCTGGGCTATGTCAAGATCGGGCAAGCGGCCACGACGCTGTCGGGCGGCGAGGCACAGC
>DNGD01000094.1 GCA_003486725.1 Rhodospirillaceae bacterium | reverse complement strand
CACGAAGCGAATGGCAGTTTGATTTCGTATAAAGGCCGCATTGTCGGCTCAGAACTTGTCGGGCAGAACTTCACCGGCGAGCGTTATTTCTGGTCGCGCCCGTCTGCGACGACAGGAAAGCCGTATAATGCGCTGGTGTCCGGCGCCAGTAATCTGAACCCCGCCAATCCCGCCACCATTCAACAAATCAAAACCCGTGCTGCCGCGCTTTCGAACGCGCACAATAACAAAAGCGGGATGATCCCCGCCGATCTTGTGACGGCATCAGGCAGNNTTGATCCGCATATCTCCCTTGAAGGAGCGCTTTATCAGTCTGAACGCGTCGCCAAGGCGCGAGAGCTTCCCTTGGCGCAGGTGATCGCGCTTATTCAGGCGAATACTTCCGGTAAAACGCTTGGCATCCTTGGCGAGCAGCGCGTCAACGTGCTCCTCCTTAACATTGCACTGGATCGCCAGACAGGAGGCACGCCATGACCCAAGACACGCGCCCCAATCCCGACCAGCTTCTCAACCAAATCAAAAACGATGAGAAGAAGGCGAAACACGGACGACTGAAAATCTTCTTTGGCAGCTGCGCGGGTGTCGGTAAAACTTATGCGATGCTCGCCGCTGCGCAGGAACAGATCAAACAAGGCGTCGATGTCGTTGTCGGGATTGTCGAAACGCATGGCCGCCCGCAGACGGAAAAACTGCTGCAAGACATTCCGATGCTCACCCCCAGCGCGCTGACCTATCGCGGCGTCACGCTTTATGAACTTGACCTTGAAAAAGCGCTGGAGCGCAAACCGGCTACCATCCTCGTCGATGAACTGGCGCACACCAACGCGCCGGGGTCACGTCATCCCAAGCGCTGGAACGATGTTCTTGAACTGCTGGAAAACGGCATCAACGTCTTTACCACGCTGAACGTCCAGCATATCGAAAGTCTGAGCGACATTGTCGCGGGGGCGACAGGCGTGTGGGTCAAGGAAACCATTCCTGACTCCGTCTTTGATATGGCCGAGGATGTTGTGCTCGTCGATATTGATCCCGACGATCTACGCATTCGCCTGCGCGAAGGCAACGTCTATATCGCCCCGAATGTCAGCGCCCGCGCGGCAGATAACTTCTTCAAAATCGACAATTTGAACAGCCTGCGCGAAATCGCCCTGCGCCGAATGGCCGAGCGTGTGGACGCCGAACGCGAAGCCTCGCACACGGACACAACGGGACACGCGACGGTAACGGATCGCCTCCTTGTTGTTATCGATACCGACTATGACTCCCTTAAACTTATCCGCTCGGCCAAGCGTCTGGCCGTCGCGCTCAAGGCACCATGGACGGCGTTGCACATCGAAAGCGGCGATCCAAGCACGCCCAAAAACCGCGCCAAACGCCATGCCGCCGAAATTATGGAGCGCATGGTGGACAGGCTGGGCGGGTCTATGGAAACCCTGCGCGGCGATGACCGCGTCGACGAGATCCTGACCTATGCCCGCGCGCACGGCATTACAAAAATCCTCGCGGGAAAGACCGAAACCAACCCCGTGCGCAACTTCTTCAAGAACCGCGAGATCAGCCACATCATTCAAGGCAGCAACACAATCGACGTACTGGTCATCACGATCGGCACGGCGCAGACGGAAGCCGTCGCGCTGACGTCGCCGCTGACGACCTTGCGCCCCCTGAACTACCTTTTGGCCCTCCTGATCGTGATCGGCTTTACATTGCCGGGCGTCACGATGCCGTTTGTTCTCACCACAACCGATCAGGCTCTTCTCTACCTGACGGGCTGCGTGTTGGTTGCCGAGCGCATGGGATTGGGGCCGGCTTTGTTCTATGCGCTGCTGGCAGCGTCCTTTTTCAACATTTTCTTCTCGCATCTCAGCTTGATGCAAACCATCGACGGGCGCTCGGCTTTAATCACCTTCGTCGTGATGCTGACAACTGGATACGCGATCGCGACGCAAGCCGCGAAGCTGCGTGATCAGGCGCGCAGCGCCCGCAAAAAAGAGGAAAGCACGCGCGCGCTTTATGATCTCACGCGAAAACTGACAGGCTCGCGGGGACGCCAGCCTGTGACGCAGATTGTCGCCGAATATTTGACAAAAGCGCACGCAGTGGGCGTCACGGTCTGGATGACAAATGCCGAAGGGCATCCGGCGGTTATCTTGGGCGACCTGCCACAAGAAACCTATTACAAGGACTTTGGCGCGCTGCAATGGTGCTTTGAAAACAACCACAATGCGGGACGCGGCACGACGACGATGCCGAGTGCGGCGGGATTTTACCTTCCGCTGACGACAGGGGATGAAACGATCGGCGTCATGGGCGTTTATCCCTATGACAATTCCCGCTTGTTCACCCATGACGATATTGCGTCGATGGAAACGCTGGCGGGTCTGCTCGCCTCTGCCCTGCTGCGCGTCCGCGCTGGCGAAATCGCCGCGCAAGCGATCGTCGACGCCGAAAACAAAAAACTGCGCGAGCAGCTCCTCACCAGCTTTACACATGATTTCCGCAAACCGCTGGAAGCGATTTCGGGGACGGTCGCCAACCTGATGCGCCATGACAATCCCGTCGATCCCGTGGCGATGCAAGCCGTCGCTTCGACCATCCATCACGAAACGAAACAGCTCACCCGAACCGTTGACCATCTGTTGCAGGCTGGCAAGCTAGAGCACGGCGCGATAGAGCCACAACGATCGCCCTCCTCCATCCATGAGCGGATCGAAAAAGCAGCGGCTCGTGTTGAAAGCACGCTTGGCGAGCACATCCTTATCAAAAAAATAGATAACAATCTGCCCGACGTGCTCATCGACCCCTCTATGATCGAGCAATTGATCGGCAATCTTCTGGACAACGCGGCGCGGTTCTCGCCGCCGCAAAGCACAATCACCATTCAGGCAAAACGTCAGGGCGATGTCATGCTGGTGACCATCGACGATGAAGGAGCGGGGCTTCCCAAAGGGTTTGAGGATAAAATCTTTGACAAGTTCTGCTCTATCGCGCCCTCCGCGCAAAGCAAGGGCACCGGCCTCGGCCTCACCATCGCGGCGGGCATCGCGCGGCTTCATCACGGGCATTTATGGGCTGAAAACCGTCTGGAAGGCGGCGCAAGGTTCAGCTTTACCTTGCCGCTGGCGTGAAATAGAATTGGGCCACAGCCCCAATCATTTATGGAACTCAAGCCATGCAACCATACATCACACTGGACACGCCGGTAACGGACGAAGTTCTCAACCTCATCGCGCATCTACCGACCAAAAGTCTGGCCGCCGTCGTCGCGCCTGCTTTTTTCAAAAAACTGACAAACGAGAACTTTATGCGCATCGGCGTCTTGCTGGCGCAAAAGGGCTATGACGAGGGCGGCTGTCCCATCGGCGGCGTGGTCATCGACAACGAAACGCGCCAGATTATCGGCAAGGGGCACAACACGTTGGTGCAGGACAACGATCCCTACAATCACGGCGAGACTTCGGCCATTCGCGATGCGGGGCGGCAGGATTTCAGCCGCATGACAATCTTCACCACGCTGAGCCCCTGCGACATCTGCGCGACGCTCCTTTACATGCGCGGCTTCTCGCGCGTTATTGTGGGCGATGTCACCAGCGCCTCCGGCAATGAAGACTTGCTGCGCAGCAAAGGCGTGACCGTCGATATACTGGAAGACCCCATGGGCATCGCCCTTTACGCCAAATACAGACGCGAAAAACCCGATCTGGATATTGAAGACTGGAAAGGATTGGCCGCGGTTCATAAGGGGTAATAACTTCAATTACGGCCATCAACACTTTGAAACTCAACAATAGTGTCAAAGTTTTCCACAAGCCGTTTGCTTTCCCCCCGAAAAAGGACTATGTATCCTCTACCAAAAGTGAGGCACCCCCAAAGCGGCGTGCCGAAACACTATTGCCCTATTGACCCCCCATGAAGTTTTGAACCGGTCATTTTAGGTGAGCGCGCCACGATGGCTTGCCGCAATAGAAAGTACTTAAAAGAAAGACACTATAAACTCGTGACGACATTCTCCGATTTAGGGTTAAGCGACAACATTCTCAAGGCAATTGACGATGTTGGTTACACCACCCCCACCCCCATTCAGGAACAAGCCATCCCCTATGTCTTGCAGATGCGGGACGTCTTGGGTTGCGCCCAGACGGGTACAGGCAAAACGGCAGGCTTTACGCTGCCGATGATTGAAATTCTGGCCAATGGCCGCGCTAGAGCGCGCATGCCGCGCTCGTTGATCTTGGAGCCGACGCGCGAACTCGCGACACAGGTTGCCGAGAACTTCCGCATCTATGGCAAGTATCATCCCGCGCTCAGCATGGCATTGCTGATCGGCGGCGAGAATATGGGCCCGCAAATCAAAAAGCTGGAGCGCGGCGTCGATGTTCTTATCGCCACGCCGGGCCGTCTCCTTGATTTGTTCGAGCGTGGACAGATTATGCTTAATGACATGAAAATCTTCGTCATCGATGAAGCGGATCGCATGCTTGATATGGGCTTTATCCCCGATATCGAAAAGATCGCGGGGCTGTTGCCGCCCATGCGTCAAACGCTCTTCTTCTCGGCAACGATGCCGCCGGAAATCCGCAAACTCGCGGATCGTTTCCTCAGCAATCCGAAAACCGTGACCGTGTCGCCGCCTGCCAGTACGGGCGTGAATATCACGCACTCGCTGATCGACCTGCCCTCGACCAATGATTGGCACAAGCGCGAGGCTCTGCGATCGCTGCTGCGCAGTCATGCGGTTCAAAACGCGTTCATTTTCTGCAATCGCAAGCGCGACGTGGCCATTGTCCACAAATCGCTGCAAAAGCACGGCTTCAATGCCGGTGCCCTGCATGGCGATCTGGATCAAAGCACGCGCACCGAAACGCTGGATTCGTTCCGCGCGGGCGATATTTCTTTGCTGGTGTGCTCGGATGTTGCCGCACGCGGCCTCGACATCGCGGATGTCA
>DNGD01000120.1 GCA_003486725.1 Rhodospirillaceae bacterium | reverse complement strand
ATGGCCGTGAACTATCAGGTCGTGATGACCAAGGCGGATCAAATTCGCGGGGGCGATCCCGTTGCCACGGTGGCGGCGGCGGAAGAGGCGCTGAAAAAGCATCCCGCCGCGCGGCCAACCGTGATGATGACCAGCGCGGAGAAGGGCGATGGCATCGATGTCGTCCGCGCCTTTATCCACGAACTCGCCTTAATTGGTTAACGCCAGCCTCAACGTTCCGGCTTCCGTCCCAACTCCACGGTTTTTACCACCCAACGCCACGCTTTTTGTCATAATATCCACAAAAAATGGTACTAGCGTATACGGTAAAACCGTATACGAAACCCACAAATGTATACGGAAAAAGCGTATATTTCCCCTCCCCAGAAATAGGCCTTTATGCCTAAAAACCATGAAACCAATACCGTTTCGTGGACAAAACGGTGAAAATTTGATAGGGTAATACCAGCCTGATAGGGGTCAATTCTCAAAAAATTGAGGACGAAATGAAACGCAACTCTTCATTGTTGAAAGAAGCCTTCACTAGCCAACCCGCGAAAAGCTTGGTGTTCTGTGCTTTGGGTTTGGGCTTTTCTGCTATGGCGGCAATGCCGGCCTCTGCAGGGGATAAGACAAGAATCGAAGTTCACATCAATCCGCTTAAAGGCTATAGCGTTGAAACCCGCCGTCCCGACGGCTGGAGAGAGGGAACGCGCGAATACGTTGATCCCTACACAGGGGAGTCAGTCAGGGAAGATTATGGTGACTATTCCGGACGCAACAGAGATTTGAGGCGCGGTAATGCACCTGATACGGTGCCAGCGCAGCGCAATCAATATGGCGATTTGGTGTGTCCGCAAGGCTACTTTTTGGATGCAAATATCTTCAAACCCTATTGCCAGTTATCGCGTAAATATCGTGATCGTGACGATCGCAATTATCGCCGTGAACGTGATGATCCGCATAATCATTATCAGAGAAAAAGCCGTGAATATCAGCCTTGGTAAAATCTGACCGTTTTGTTTCATGATCATTTTAAAAGGAGAGACTATGTTTACAATTAAACGTATTAAAGCTGCATTTAAGGGGGCCAAGAAGCTAACCGCACCTGTGTTGCTGACCACGCTGATCGTGGCATCAGGTTGTGCGCGCTCTAATGGATATGATCCTTATGGTTCTGATGCTTCTCCCGGTTGTGTGTCCATTCCGGGCGGTGAGATTTGTAATCCAGTGAGTGCGCATAAGCAGGCTGTTGAAAAAATGTGGGAAGATACTAGGCGCGTTTATGGCGCTCGCTATGATCGGGAAACGCCTCGGGGGGATAACCTTGAGTGCGATTTTGACGTCAGCAGGAGAGTTGGTGTCTGCGAAGACTTTAAAACCGGCTATATTTTTGATTGCAAGTTAGCGTTGGATCGCTATGGCGATTTGGAATCGATGGCGTGCCGTGAAAGAACAACCGGAACAATTATTCGTATGAACGCAGACGAGATGAATGGCGCGCGCTAACGCAAACCCACATGGATAATTGATGCTCAGAAAACCCATAATCAGTGCGTCGTATAAAGGGGCCACGGCGATAACGTCTCCCGTTGTGAAATGGGGACGGCGCGGCGCTGTTGCACTGTCTTTGTTCACTGTGTTGACCGGTATCACTGGTTGTGCGGGGCAGTGGGTGGATATGGGCGGTGGCTGCGAAGGCTTTGTGCCTGATGGTACGGACATGGCCGTCATTGGGCGCTGCGGCGCGGATTCGCAAAACCCCGAAGCGGTCGAACAGCGCAATGAGGCCTCAAGACATCTTGGGAGAAAAGCGGTTCAGGGTCTTGGGGGGCATTTCCGTATACGTCATTGATCTTCCGGCGGCGCCAATTTATCATGGCAAAATTGCTGCCCGAAACCTGCCTTCCCAAACCGAACACTGACGTTGACCGTACCCCCACCTCTAGAATGACCCTAGAGGGCTCATAGCTGCTCGTGGGCGCATTATTTTGACCCTTAGGCCACATGGGTAGCTCAAATCTTAAAAGTCTCGTGTGCGGACTTCTGCGGAGATTTCCCGATTCTTCGTTTTTGGGGTGTCTTCGGGGTTAAAACCCGCCCCCTATCCTCGCCCCCGACTCGGCTATCTCGAAGAAGGCGGGATTTGACATTCCCGCGGCGGGAGACGACATTTTGGGCTGCACCTGTTTCCTGAAAGGCTCCCTGTTTGCCCGTCGTTTCCCGCTTCACAAAAAATCCTGCAAAACGTCCGGCCAAGAACGCTGTTAAACGCTTTCGCAAACCGACGCCGGAGAGACTTGCGAATATCGCGCTGTATTATCTGGCGCGTTATGCCGCGACGGAAGCCAGCCTGAGGCGCGTTCTGGAAAACCGTGTGCGTCGCGCCGTGATGCAGGATGAGGCATTCGCCGCTGACAAAGAAGCGCATTCGGTGATCGCCAAAGCCATTGACGCGCTGGTTGAACAACATAAGGCCAGCGGCGTGATCAACGATGCCGCCTATGCCGATATGAAGGTGGGCAGTCTGCGCCGCGCGGGGCGCAGCGCGCGGATGATCTCGCAAAAACTGGCAATGAAGGGCATTAAAAACGAAGCGGTGTCTCGTGCCTTGCTCTCGCATGAGGAAGACGAGGGCGGCGATCAGGAAATGAAGGCCGCGTTGCTGTTTGCCAAGCGCCGCAAGATCGGACGTTTCCGCGATCCTGCGAAAGCGCTGTTGCCGCCTGAGGCGGCGGCCAAACAAAAGAACAAAGAGGTCGCGTCAATGGCGCGCGCCGGTTTCTCGTTTGACGTGATCCGAAAAGTTTTGGATGCGGATATTTGCGCGGACGAATAAGCGGGGTTACCCTGCAAAACGATCCTTCGCAGCGCGGAGCGATCCGAAAATCGCGGCGGCATCGACAGCGTTCGGGAAGCCGTTTTTCTCCAGCATTTTTTGAAACGCCGGATCATCCACGCGCAGGAATGGATTGGTCGCCTTTTCCATCTCCAGCGAAACGGGCAGGGTGGGGTGGCCCTTTTTACGCAAAAGCATGGCTTCCGCCACGCGCGTTTTCAGCGCCGCATTGTCTTTATCCAGAAGCGAGGCGAAGGCCGCGTTCTTTTCCGTGTACTCATGGCCGCAATAGACTTGCGTGTCGTCCGGCAGCGCGCGGAGCTTGAGGAGGGATTCCCACATCTGCACCCCGTTACCTTCGAACAAACGCCCGCAGCCCAGCGAGAAGAGCGTATCGCCGCAGAACAAGGCTTTTAGCGCCGGAAAATAATAGGAGATCGAGCCGGCGGTATGGCCGGGCGTTTCGATCACTTGCCCGCGCAAGTCGGAAAAGGTGACAAAGTCGCCATCGTCGACGCCGCGTGACAGGCCTTCGATCTTGTGGGCCTCTTTGGCGGGGCCGATGATGGGCGCGCCGTAATCATGCTGCAACTTGACGTTGCCCGCCGTGTGGTCGCTGTGATGGTGCGTGTTGAGGATCAGCGCCAGATGCAAATCTTTCTTTT
>DNGD01000066.1 GCA_003486725.1 Rhodospirillaceae bacterium | reverse complement strand
GACCTTCAGGTTATGAGCCTGACGAGCTACCGGGCTGCTCCACCCCGCGATACCAAGATTAAGGTTTCAACGATCCCTTTAATATATGTCCTTTGCCTCGCTCCGGACGGGTTCGTGATTGGCCTTAAGAGACGTCCTTTTAGAGCGTGCACGTGCAGGAGGCAAGCTTATTCCGGCGTGTTTTTGCCTTCTGCGTCATTTTAACGCTAAAAGCGGGCCAAAATATGGTTTACGGCCTGCTCAGGCTGATCCACTTGGCCACGTTCTGGTTATGCTCGGTCAATGTTTTGGCAAAGGCGTGCCCACCGGTGCCGTTCGCCACGAAATAAAGGTAATCGCTTTTCTCGGGGTGCAAGACGGCCATCATCGCCGCGCGCCCCGGATTGCAAATCGGCGTCGGCGGCAGGCCGGCATTCATATAAGTGTTGTAGGGCGAGTCCGTCGACAGATCCGCGCGCGTGAGCGAACGACCCAACGAGCCCGTCCCACCCGTGAGCGCATAGATAACCGTCGGGTCGGATTGAAGCGGCATGCGAACCCGCATGCGGTTGATAAAGACGGAAGCGACAAGCGGCCTTTCGGCGGCAAGTTTGCCGGTTTCTTTTTCGACGATGGAGGCAAGGATCAGCGCCTCGCGCGGTGATTTAAGCGGCAGATTTCCTTCGCGGCCTTCCCACAATTCCGCCAGCATCGCGGCGGCATCTTTTTGCATGCGGTCGATGAGGCTCTCGCGGCTGTCGCCATGTGTAAAGCGATAGGTTTCGGGCAATAAGGATCCTTCGGGCGGAACGGTTTTAACTTCGCCCGTCAGCGCGGGCGTGTTTTGAAGGATGGTTGCGATCTCGTGTGAGGTCAGCCCCTCGGCGGCGGTCACTTGCCGCAGCACAACCTTGCCATCGCGCAGCAGCGCAGCGACTTCCATCACATTTAGCCCCGGCGTGAATTGATACTCGCCTGCCTTCAACTGGTCTTTGGCCAAAAAGCGTGCGGTGATGCGAAAGAGGATAGGGTGGATCAGGATGTTGTTTTGATCCAGAAGGGTCGTGATTTCACTCACGCTGCTGCCGCGCGGAATAACAATCGTTTTGGTCTCCGTCAGCGGGCCTCGTGCAAACAGCGAGATGATAAACAAAGGCCCCGAGAAAAACGTCAGCATAAAAATCAAAAGGAGAACGTACGGCAAGACGATGCGCTTCCGGCGCGGGGCTTGACCCGATGGCTCTGGGCTGGGTGCAGAAGGGGGCGCCGTAACCCTGTCGGTGCTCGTGTTTTGCGGGGCGTTGTCTGGGACGCTTGTGTTTTCTGTCAAGGGAAAGCCTTGCGTGAAAAGGTTATGGGTTGGAAGAGATCCAACACTAGGCCTTTGCACATTATAAGAAAAATTGGTGCGGTCAAGAAGACTCGAACTTCCACGAGATTTCTCCCACAGCGACCTCAACGCTGCGCGTCTACCAATTCCGCCATGACCGCACTAAGGTAGGGCTTCCGCCAGTAGGTGCGTAGGGGTAGCAGATGAGCAGAGGGAAAAGCAAGTCGTTATAAAATCTGTTTTGAAAAAATGTTGAAAGGAGCGCCCTCGTGCGGTTGTTCTGCCGGAAATCGGGACGTGGTTACGGGGTGTTTGACGCCCCTTTGCACAGCTTCAAAACGGGAAAATGGAAACCGTGTGTTATCAGACGGTTAGCAAAAAAACGGCCTCTACAGGCGTGCTGAGCGTATAAAGAGACGGTTTTTTGTCACGAAGGCGACGAGAGCGCGTTTTTAACCATAAAACGTCTATAGGCTGTGGTCAAAAGCGTCAAAAAACTACCATATATAGTGGGTCAAAACCTAACGTCCGCAGGAAGCAAAAATCGGCGATGTTTTGGACAGCGCCCAGACAATGCGGCTGTTCTTGTGGCTTTTTGTGGTGCTCGTGTTGCTGGGTGTGACGCGCTTTGCTCGCCCGCCTATTCAGTGAGTCTTAACTTTCTTGCCGTAGAACGGGTGCGGTAGAAATTCCCTAAAACAGGAATGTTTCGTGAATATCGGTCTTATTGTCAACGCACGCGGAAAATTGTGTATGGTGCATGACGAACCTTTTGAGGCGACGCCTCTGTGGGTTGGTTACCATATTGATACGCGGCGGCTGGAAATCATCTTTGATACCGGCGGCACCTATCCTATTGATTGGGAGGCGACCGAAGAGATGAACAATTATTTGATGAAAACAGAAAAGATTTTGATCATCCGGATGGAAGATCGTAAGCCGGTCGAAGGCTTTGATACCAGTTTCCTGCGCCTGAAAGATGGCCGCACCATTGAAGATTAGATAAGGGGCTCAATGCCATGACGCAGCAAGACGACGATGCTCTTTTGTCGGCAGAAGAAAAAGAAGACGACAAAGAAGGTAAAGAGGGAAAAGGCAAGGGCAAGGCCGAGTCCGGCGCGCTGGGTCGTGGCGAAGTCGCCGTCGAGGCAGGCTTTTTCGAACATATGGCCAAGATCGGCGCTTCAGCGGGGCAGATCTCGGAGATCCTGAAAAGCTGGCGGCAATTGCGCGGCGCGGGGCTTGCTCGTGCGTTGGTCGATTTCGCCCGCTCGGTGGCACGCGCCTCGGCGCACACGCAAGTCGAGATTGCGCCGAATAAGGATTTTGGCCTCATCCACAATTTTATCCAGCACGTCAAGGCGCTGGTTCGC
>DNGD01000131.1 GCA_003486725.1 Rhodospirillaceae bacterium | reverse complement strand
CCCTTGCGATTCAATCAGATAGTAGCGTTAATTTCTTGACGCAAACGGAGCAAATCGGCCCACATTTGCCGTTTTGCGGCCGGTTGGCGCAAAAGATAGGCGGGGTGGTAAAGGGGCACACAGCGGATGGCTTCTTCTTGCTCTGCGCCTCCGAGAGGCGGTGTATAGGTCGTCCACTGCCCGCGCCGCTTGGCAAAAGTGTCCTTGGTGCGCAGCAGACTCCGCACGGTCAGCTGCCCCATAACGATCAAAATCTTTGGTTTGACGAGCGCGATGTGCCGCTCGGCAAAGGGCAGACACGCGGCAACCTCGACCTCGCTAGGCGTGCGATTGCCGGGGGGACGCCAGAAAACGACATTGCTCAGATAGACATCATCGCGCGAAAGACCAATGGATTGCAGCATTTTATCCAGCAGCTGGCCACTCGCGCCCGCAAAGGGGACGCCTTGGCGATCCTCATCCTCCGCCGGTGCATCGCCGACGATCATGATCTTGGCCGCCGGATTGCCCGCCGCAAAAACAAGGTTCATCGCCGTGCGCTTGAGCGCGCAGCCCTCAAAACGCTGCAACTCGGCCTTCAATTCCTCAAGCGTGGTCGCCGCCAAAGGCTCGCTCGGAGCAGAGGGAGGAACTACAGAACGAACAACAGCGGGAGCCGAAGGAACAGAAAAAGAAGCAGCGGGAGAGACAAAAGGACGGGGTAACGGGGGGGAAGGCGGCGCGGCCCTTTTCGAGGTAGGCCCCTTCCAATTGATAAGGCCAGACTGATCGTCCAGCGCTTCGTCAGCGCCGGCGTGAGCCTGCCAAACCAGATCATTATAAAGAGCCCTCACGTTATCCATGGCTCTGATTTTGAAGAGAAAAGGCCGTCGACGCAAGCATTCTTTGATAAAAAACCATGTACTCAAAATGACTCCCCTTTCGGGCAGATTCCCTATATACTCAGCAGCGGAAGGCTTTCTGCGCGGTTCGATAGCATCAACATCCCCGGGGCCCTAATGATACACTCCTGGGAGCCGTCCCTGACCAGAGCCGTGGCTTTGGACATATAGCCCCCACCTGCACCTCGCAGGCCACGGAGGACAGCATGTACCGGCCATCGTGGGGCCTTCCACTTTTTCCCCAACTCACCTGATTTTGACGACATAACGTCTGTCGTTATAATTTGATTTTCATTGTTTCCGACGGGTTCTCCCTCTATTTTCGCAAAAGACAATTTTGTTCTCCGTTTTCGAAAGACCCTTATGCCCCGCGATTTCATAAAGATGCACGGCCTTGGCAACGATTTTGTCATCATCGATGGCCGCGCCGATAGCTTTTTGCCCGACAAAGAGTTCTGTCTTGCCGTGGCCGACCGCCATCGCGGCGTGGGGTATGACCAGCTGATCGTTTTGGGCAAGCCGCAGGATCCCGCCGCCGACCTTTATATGCACCTGTATAATTCCGATGGTTCCACCACCGGCGCGTGCGGCAATGGAACGCGTTGCGTCTCGCATCTGCTCTTCGACGAGACTGGCAAGACGCGCGGCGTCATTCAAACCAGTGCCGGTCTTCTCAATGTCTGGCAAGAAGAAGGCAGCCGTATTGTCTCTGTCGATTTCGGTCCGCCCAACCTGTCGTGGAAAGAGATTCCACTGGCCAAGGAAATGGATACCCTAAACGTCCTCATGGGAATGGATGATGTGCCGCCTGCTTGCTGCGTCAATGTCGGCAACCCGCACGCCCTTTTCTTTGTGCCGGATGTTGCCGCTGTTCCTTTGGCCGATCTTGGCCCCGTGCTAGAGCATCACGCGCTTTTCCCCGAGCGCTGCAATATCGAGTTTGCGCAAGTTCTGGATCGCGCCCACATCCGCATGCGCGTGTGGGAACGCGGCGCGGGCATCACCGAATCCTGCGGCTCTGGCGCTAGCGCGACGTTGGTAGCCGCCGTGCGCCGTGGTTTGACCGACCGCAAGGCGACCATCCATCTGGACGGTGGCGATTTGATGATCGAATGGCGCGAGGCCGATGATCATGTTATCCTATCAGGACCGACGGCCCTCAGCTTTACCGGCACTCTTACTTTTTAAAGGCACAACCCCATGAACGCCCTTCAACAGTTTTTCAAAGATCTGCCCAAGACCTTTTATTCCTCGGCTTTTTATCAAGAGCTGATCTTGACGCGCAAAGGTATCGGCTTCGGGTTTCTGCTCATCGCCACGCTGATTTCCGTCCTTCAAATCAGCCTGATCTTCATGCCGTCCATGCGCCCGCTGATCCAGCAGGCGGAGGAAGTGTTTCAAGCGCTGCCCGACGTGACGCTTGAAGAAGGCCACATCACCGTAAAGGGCGAGACACCGCAAACCTTTACCTTGATGGAAAACGACCCCGACAATACGCTTAAGATCGTGATCGATCCCGCCGCGCAAACAAGCGACGAGGCCGCGCTTCTCAAGAAAATGACGGAAGAAAAGATTATCATTCTTGCCGCGCAAGACCGTCTGGTCATCTATGACCGCGCCAATAACCGGATCAAGGCCAGCTTGTACGACACCACGAAGAAAACCACGATCACTCACGATGATTGGGTCAAGCTGGGGGCGACGGTGAAATCGTTCTTTTTGCCGACCTCGCTTCTGGCCATCGCCGGTTTTGTCTTTATCTCGCATTTTATCACCGCCTTCCTCGGCTCGATTTTGATCCTGATCGTTGCGCCGCTCTTCAAAACATCCCCCGGCTTGGCCGACGCCATGCGTCTGGCCTCCGCAGCGAAGGTCCCCGTGGCTGTTGTATTCCTGATCGCAACGCCCTATCCTCCCTTACAGGCGGCCTTGTGGTTCGGGTTTGTGGC
>DNGD01000018.1 GCA_003486725.1 Rhodospirillaceae bacterium | reverse complement strand
CTGCTGCTTGACGAGCCGACCAACCATTTGGATGCTGAATCCATCGCGTGGCTGCAACGCCATCTGGTCGATTACAAAGGCTCTGTTATTCTCGTCACCCATGATCGTTATTTCCTCGATCAAGTCACGGGCTGGATTCTGGAGCTCGATCGCGGCAACGGCATTCCGTATGAGGGCAATTACTCCTCATGGCTGGAGCAAAAGCAAAAACGGCTGGAGCAGGAATCGCGGGATGAGGGCGCACGTCAACGCACGCTGGCCCGCGAACTCGAATGGATCCGTCAGTCGCCGAAAGCCCGCCACGCCAAGAACAAGGCGCGTATCACGGCCTATGATAATCTGCTGACCGAAAACGCGAACAAGGCACCGGAGACTTGCCAGATCGTCATCCCCACGCCGCCACGTCTGGGCAGCGTTGTGGTGGAGACCGAGCATCTACGCAAAGGCTATGGTGATCGTCTGTTGATTGATGATCTGACCTTCAAGCTGCCACCGGGCGGCATCGTGGGCATCGTCGGCGCGAACGGCGCGGGTAAAACGACGCTGTTTCGTATGATTACCGGCGCGGAAAAGCCCGATGGCGGCACGATCAAGGTGGGCGAAACCGCCGTGCTCGGCTATGTCGATCAAAGCCGCGATAGCCTCGATCCCAACCACAATGTGTGGGAAGAAATCTCGGACGGCGCGGATGTGATTGATCTGGGCAAACGCACGGTGCAAAGCCGCGCCTATGTCTCCGCCTTTGGTTTCAAGGGACCGGATCAGCAAAAGCGCGTCGGCAATCTCTCAGGCGGTGAGCGTAACCGCGTCCATATGGCCAAGATGCTGAAATCCGGCGCGAACGTTCTGCTGCTCGATGAACCGTCGAACGATCTTGATATCGATACGCTGCGTGCGCTTGAAGATGCGCTGGTCGATTTTCCGGGTTGTATCGTGGTGATCAGCCATGATCGCTGGTTCTTGGATCGTATCGCGACGCATATCCTCGCCTTTGAGGGCGACAGCCAAGTCGTCTGGTTCGAAGGCAACTATCAGGATTACGAAGTCGACCGTCATCGCCGCCTCGGCACCGACGCCGACCAACCCCACCGGATCAAATACAAACCGCTGGAGAGGTAGAACGTCGTGGAACTGCACTATCTCGTCATCATCGGTTTGATTGTCAATCTGACGGGCTCGTTGGCCTATGTGCGTGATACGCTTTTGGGGCGCTCACAGCCCAATCGTGTCACGTTCTTTTTGTGGGCGTTGGCACCATTCATTGCGACGGTTGCCGCGCTTTCACAAGGAGTGACTTGGGCAGCGTTGGCGATTTTTTCATCCGGCATTTGTCCCTTTTTGATTTTTCTGGCTTCGTTGAACAATCGTCACGCTAAGTGGGAACTGGGGAAGTTTGACTGGATTTGCGGCGCGTTGTCCGTGGCCGCGCTTGTTTTGTGGGGCATAACGAAGAACGCCAATATCGCCATCGTGTTTGCAATCCTGAGTGACGGCGCGGCATCGTTGCCAACGCTTAAGAAGTGTTGGACGCATCCTCAGAGCGAAACGATTTGGGCTTATCTCACGGGCTTGTTTTCGGCGTCGATGGGGCTGGTGGTCGCGAACAATACAACCTTTCAAGAGATCGCTTTCCCGATCTATCTTGTTCTCGTTTGTGCCGCTCTTGCCGGTTTTATTTTGATTGGCCATTGGCGCAAGGCGCAGCACGCGAACGCGATTTAAATCGCCGAACGACTCATTGATAATCGTGCTTTTCGCTGGGCGGTTTCTTGCCAGCCACGGTAATAGGACGTTCCGGTGCCTTGTAATCGTATCTTGGGTTTTTTTCGACGGCCTTAACGATACGGGCGACTTCCTTGCGGTGATAATTTATATCGGCCTCATATTTTTCTGTCGGTGTCAGTTGAGCATTTTGTGCAGTGTCACGCGTTGCATCAGGCGCAGTCGCGCCCGTTAGGTTCCCACTCATTGTCCTATCCCTTTTCAATTCGTGTCGTTAGACTCGCTTAAGAGTAAATGATTAATGGCATAGGCAGGGTGCCATTATCAATATTGTTCAATTAGTTGCGCGAAAGACCCTGTTAACCAATTCGCGTTGTAAGTAGGGCTTAAATAACTGCTCCCGAAATCAAATGCCTTATTGACATCCCCCCGAGAATCCGGCAAAAACGCGCTTCCACGGGTTGCCTGCCACAGGCTACGCGACCTGTTTTTTGTTAACGTTTAGAAATGGCTGGTAAAAAATGTTCGCAGTCGTAAAGACCGGCGGCAAACAATATAAAGTTGCCCAAGGTGATATGATTCAAGTCGAGAAACTGGACGCCGAAGCCGGCAAGTCCGTCGATTTGAAAGAAGTTTTGATGCTTTGTGATAACGGCAAGGTCACCGTGGGTGCGCCTATGGTTGCTGGCGCGAGCGTAACGGCTGAAGTCGTGTCGCAGAATCGCACGGGCAAGCTGATCATCTTCAAGAAGAAGCGTCGCCAAAATTATCGTCGCAAAAACAACCACCGCCAAAGCTATACCGTGCTCAAAATCACGGCTATTACGGCGAAGTAAGGTTTAGGAATAAGGGAGAAAGACTATGGCACATAAAAAAGCAGGCGGCTCCTCACGCAACGGTCGCGACACAGCAGGCCGACGCCTTGGTGTGAAGAAGGCCGGTGGTCAAGCCGTTGAAGCCGGCAACATCATCATTCGCCAGCGTGGCACCACCTATCACCCCGGCACAAACGTCGGCATCGGCAAGGATCACACGATCTTCGCCACCGTCGATGGCCACGTTGCTTTCCGTGAAATCAAGGAACGTATGTACGTTTCTGTTGTCACGGATGCAGCATAAGAACGGGTCTAGGGACTCGGGACTCGGGACTAGGGGGCAGGCGAAAGCCGCCCCTTTGTCATTTTTGAAAACCAAGTCTACAACTCCCGCTCCCCTAGTCCCGAGTCCCTAGCCCCGAGTCCCTAACCATGAAATTTCTCGACCAAGCGAAAATCTATATGAAGAGCGGGAACGGCGGCGCCGGTTGCCTGAGCTTTCGTCGTGAGAAATACATCGAATATGGCGGCCCCGATGGCGGCAATGGCGGGAAGGGCGGCGATATCGTTTTTGAAGCCGCCGACAATCTGAACACGCTGATCGACTATCGCTATCAACAGCATTATATGGCCAAGAATGGCCGCCCCGGTGCGGGACGCAACCGCACGGGCGCGGACGGCGAGGATATGATCCTGCGCGTGCCGGTCGGCACGCAGGTGCTGGCTGAAGACAAAGAGACCGTTCTTCTGGATCTGGCCAAGGTTGGACAGCGCGCCGTTTTTCTGAAGGGCGGCGACGGCGGTTTCGGCAATCTGTATTTCAAATCTTCCGTCAATCAAGCGCCACGCAAAACCATTCCGGGCTGGCCGGGGCAGGAGCGCGAGGTTTGGCTGCGCTTGAAGCTCATCGCCGATGCGGGTCTCATCGGTCTTCCCAACGCGGGCAAATCGACCTTTTTGGCGGCGTGTACGCAGGCCAAGCCGAAGATCGCGGATTATCCTTTCACCACGCTTTCGCCGAACCTTGGCGTGGTGCGCATCGGTGCGCGCGCGGGCAAGCGCGATTCCGGCGTTGATTTTGTGATCGCTGATATTCCGGGTCTCATCGAAGGAGCGCATGAAGGGC
>DNGD01000162.1 GCA_003486725.1 Rhodospirillaceae bacterium | reverse complement strand
ATGCGCGACGTTGTGCACGACGTATTTGTAAATCTGCATGTTGTCGGCGCATTTAAGCAGTGTGTCGTACTGGATGCCCAGCTCATGCTGCGCGGCGGCCACTTCGTGGTGATGCTTTTCGACGTTGAGGCCCATCTGCGCCATCATGACCAGCATTTCGGTGCGCAGATCCTGCGCGCTATCCACCGGATTGACGGGGAAATAGCCGCCCTTGATGCGCGGACGGTGCGCCATGTTGCCGTCGTGATATTCGCGCGCGGAGTTGTGCGGCGCTTCGATGCTGTCNNGTCGAAAATGAAGAACTCGGCTTCGGGGCCGAAATAGGCGGTGTCGCCCACGCCGGATTTCTTCAAATATTCTTCCGCCTTGCGTGCGATGGAGCGCGGGCAGCTCGAATAAAGCTTGCCGGTTTCCGGATCCATCACATCGCAAATGAGCGTGAGGGTCGGCTCGGTGTAAAACGGATCGATCACGGCGGTGGACACATCGGGGATCAGCGCCATGTCGCTCTCGTTGATTTCTTTCCAGCCGGCGATGGAGGAACCATCAAACATGATGCCTTCCTTGAACATCGTCTCGTCGATGGCCGAGCTGTGATAGGTGAGGTGCTGCAACTTGCCGCGCGGATCGGTGAAGCGGAGGTCGACGTGTTTGACGTCATTCTTTTTCATGAAATCGAGAACGGTTTTTGCAGTCGCCATGGTTAACTCCTTGCCTGAATGGTTGAAAAGTAACGGAAAAACGAATCGCCCTTTTATGTTGTTGAGTAAGCCTAAGCCTAATTCTAAGCACTTGACAACTTTGACGAGTTTGGATAAACATCGTGTTATGAAGTGCTGTCACGGCCTGCTTCCCCAAGGAGCGGGCGTTTTTATTGCCCGAGCGTTGTTTTGGGTGCTAAAAGACAGCCGCTTGTAAGACATGTGTGGCGGTCGTAGCTCAGTTGGTAGAGCCCTCGGTTGTGGTCCGAGTTGTCGCGGGTTCGAGTCCCGTCGTCCGCCCCATTTTTCAGGCGAAGCCTGAAAAATGTCGCGCCGAAGCGCCTCGCGCGAAGGCGGACAGCCTACGATCCTTCGGGTGGCAGGCCTTCCTTTCCCCAATCATACATAATCGACTTCCTGCACAAGCATTGCGCGGAGCGCGATGCGCGGATGCAGGAAGACACTAAAGGGTAGGAAGAAGAGAAGGAAATTTACGCTAGTCCTTGCCCAAACGCATTGTCTCACGAAGAATTGGCCTCGGTCGTGCATGAGGGTTACCTCTCAAGGGCGTCGGGTCGTTTTTTGGTTTTAGTACGAGGTCGTTGGATTTTTCTGTTTTAACGGAAATATAATTTACAATCGAAGACTCTGGAAGCGTTGCGATGATGAAGTAAATGCCTGAATATTTCTTCGCAAGATTCTGCGCGGGTTCGATCGACTCTTGTGGGGTTGCTGCAGTAAACCTCATTCGATAATAAAGTGTTTCGCCGTTTTTCAGCACAGCGCCGCGATCATTGTTCTTGGATTCTTTGCTGCCTAAGAACGTGATATGTTGTTCTGTATAAAGTATTTTCTTCATTAAATGTTTCCTCGGGTAAAAAGAGACGGAGTTTCTTTAAAAAAATTGGTTCGTACTGTCTGTACGGATTATATCACAAAAGTCTGAAAGTAATTAATGGGCGTTGTCCAAAAATGATGCTACCAACCAATTGTTTTACAACGATAAATGGGGTGTGCCCTTGACGTTCCGGATTATTTCGCCTTTTCCAACGCGTCCAGCACCGCCGATGAGGTGAGCAGCTCCGGCAAGGGGATGCCCTGCGGGGCTTGCGGGCCGAAGACGATGTTGAAGGGCACGCCGTAGTTACCGTACTTTTGCAGGAACGCGGTGATGGCGGGGTCGGGGTTTGTCCAATCCGCTTGCAGCGCGACGACTTTGTTTTTGTCGAAGAGGTGCGCGGAGACATCGTCTTGCGACAGGATAAAGCGTTTGTTGAATTTGCAGGTGATGCACCAATCGGCGGTCACATCCACAAATACGATCTTGCCTTGCGCGAGGGCGGCGGGGATTTTGCGTTCCTCAAAACGCTCCCACACGCCGGATTCCTTGGCTAAAGATTCCGGCACGCTGGCCGCGAGTGCGATAAAGAACGATCCCGCCAACGCCGCGAGAATGGTGGGGATCACCAGCCAGCGCAGCACCCGTTTGTGGCGCAGATAAAGCGCGATCAGGATCGCGATCATCGCCGCCGCGATGACCATGGTGAGCTGCCGCCCGACCTGCGCGCTGATAACCAGCAACAACCAAACGGCGGTGCCGCCCATGCCATAGCCCAGAATGTGTTTGAGGATCATCATCCATGATCCCGCCTTGGGCAGTTTGTTCGCCAGATGCGGCCATTGCGCGATGGACAGATAGGGAAGCGCCATGCCAATCCCCAGTGCGAGAAACACGAGGATGATTTCGAACGCGCCTGCCGCCAGCGCAAAGCCGATGGCGGTGCCCAGAAACGGCGCAGAGCAGGGCGTGGCCAGCAGCGTTGCCAACATGCCCGTCGCAAAATCGCCCGCCAGTTTCGGATGATGAGAGGCATCGAGCGAGTTCATCAGGAAGCGCGGCAAGCCGACGTCGAAGAAGTCCCAAAGGTTCGCGGCGAAAAAAGTGAGCAGGGCTATCATGAAGACGAGGAAGACGGGTTGTTGGAATTGCACGCCCCAGCCAAAGGCTTGGCCGGAGAGTTTCAGTCCGATGGTCGCCAGCGCCAACAGCAAAAAGGAAAACACGATGCCGCCAGCAGAGGACAGGAAAGAATGGCGGATTGCGCGCTTCTCGCCGCCTGCGTGTTTCATGACGGACAGGATTTTCAGCGAGAGCACGGGCAGCACGCACGGCATCAGGTTGAGGATAAAGCCGCCCAGCAACGCGAGGAGAAGGATGATCCAAAGCGGCAGGGGCGGGGTAGCCTTTGTCGAAGGATGCGGCGCTGGTGCGGAAATAACGGGTTCGGGATTTTTTGTATTTTCCAGCGCAGTATCGCCGTTGACGATGGTGATGGTGAGCGGCGTGGCGGCAAGGGGTTTTCCCTCCGGCAACGTGCTCAGCAGTTTCGCGGTGAGGGTGAGGGTGTCGGAAGGTGCGGAAACCTCAGGTTTTGAAAACGCAAGATTGTCTTTGCTTTCGATAAACAGGTCGGGATCGGTTGCGCCGTTTTCGGTTTTGATTTTCACAGTAACGGTATCAATGCCGATTTGCGTATCGAGAAGGGAGAGGTGAGGGGTGTTTTTGTTGGCGGGAAGCTTCGCCAACGCCGCATCGATCAGCGGTTTTTCCGCGCTGTCCTTCGCCCGCCCTGCGGGGAGGGTGAGGGTAAAATCGAAATGTTGAGGGACGCACAGCGTGCCGCAGATCAGAAGATCTACGCTGGCCTTGAGAGTGGCGTCTTCGTCGGCGTCTTGGCGCGTGACGCGCAGCGGGAACACGACATTCCCGCTATAGCCGATGGTGTCGATTCCCATCAGGCTGTAACGGCGCGGCGTGGGATAGAGGAGGTCGATTTTCTGGATGTTGGTCGAGCCGTCGATTTTGAGGATGGGCGGCGTGCCCGCATCGCCCGGACTGCGCCAATAGGTGTGCCAGTCGTTTTGCAACTGAACATCCAGCCCCATCAATAGTGGTTCCTTAGCGCCAGCTTTGTCGTGTGCGGTGATGAGTCGGACGGTGACGCCTTCGGCGCTCTGCCAATCGGTCGCCAAGGCCTGCGCCGGTAGGGGCGCGAAAAGGGCGAGAAGAAGAATGAAAAATGAAATCAGGTGGTTCATGATATTTCCGGTCTTTCGATTCATTTCTTTGCGTTTCGAACATGATGCAATAAACTATCCTGACTGGAAACGGTAAAAATGGAGCCGGCTTTGGGAAGAAAAGCGGAACATAGCACGAAAACGCAGGAAGTTGAAACGTGGCTGACCGGTCAGATGCTGATCGCCATGCCCGCGATGCTCGATCCACGCTTTGAAAAAACGGTTGTGCTGATGTGCTCGCACGGGCCCGAAGGTGCCATGGGGCTGGTGATCAACCGTTTGTTCGGCGAGTTGAACTTTCGTGGTCTGTTGAATCAGTTTGATATCGCCATGCCGCCTGATTTGCAGGAACGCCATGTTTACTATGGCGGCCCTGTAGAGCCTGTGCGCGGGTTTGTGCTGCATTCGGCGGATTTTGTGCGCGAATCCACCACAATTATCTCGCCTACGCTTCATTTGACCGCGACGGTCGAGATTTTGCAGGCGCTCGCCGATAATCAAGGGCCGCGTCAATCGCTGCTGGTACTGGGCTATGCCGGTTGGGCACCGGGGCAATTGGAGGCGGAGATACAAAGCAACGGATGGCTCAACGCGCCCGCCGATCTCAGCATCATTTTCGACGAGCAAACCGAAAACAAATGGTCGCGTGCGTTGGCCACACTCGGTGTGAGTCCGACGATGTTGTCCACTGATGTGGGGCACGCCTAACAACGTTACGTTAACGAAAAAGACGGTCTTGAAATTCACTTTTTGCTTGACTTTTGAAAATTTTTGTGATACGGTTCGTTATAATCAAGCGACCCCGAAATTGAGGGGCATGGGGTCAGGGTTTACCGCAGGGTAAGCCCTTTTTTTATGGGCTATCGAGTCGTAGGTGAGAGTCGTTGCATAGGGTGAGGGTCTCCCTACGCTAAAGCTTCGGGAGACAGGGGTAGGGAGGGATAAGGCTTTGCCATAGGGGAAGGCCTTTTTTGTTGCGCGCCTTCTTCGTCATCCCGGACAAGCCGCGCCGCAGGCGTGGCGCAGATCCGGGACCCAGCGTTATTACCAGTTACGAGCGGGTGGGTCGCGTTTCGAGCTGAGGGGGCCACTGGGTCCCAGATCAACTTTCTTTCGTCTCGCTGAAGCGAGCCGAAGAGAAAGTTTTCTGGGATGACGATAAGGGGGTGCCGAGGGTGATGCACTGTAACGATCTCTGGATCCCGCATCAGCGCGTCACTTCCGTGACGCTTCCGTCTTCGCTGCTACGCAGCTATGACGCGACAAGTGTGCGGGATGACGGATCGGTTTACCGCCGGCACAGTTTGCGCAGCAGGTCGCCATAGACGCGGGCGATGGGTGCCCAGTCCCATGAAAGAAGCGCGAACTCGGCGATGCTTTCGACAGGCTGCTCAAGCGGCAGGGGAATCGGGAAGTTTTTGAGTTTCTCGAACCACACGGCGGCGGTGCGCTCCGGATTATCCGGCCACACGTCGGAAAGATAGAGATGCGGAATGGCGGGCACGCAGCCTTGCGCGGTTTCGGGGCCGCACAAAGCGGGAATGCCGCAGGCCATCGCTTCTTGAATGACGAGCGGGAACCCCTCGCCATAGCTGGGCATCAACAGCAGATCGGCGGCTTGGTAGAGATCGGCGAGGCTTTGGCCTTTGCGACCTGTAAACACATGGACGTTGGGCAGCAACCATGAAGTCGGGTCGATGGCACCGCCGCCCGCCAGCCAAAAGCGCCATTCGGGTAGAAGGATGGCCAGACGACGGATGACTTCAAGGCCTTTCTTTTCGACGAAGCGACCAACGAAAAGCAAGACGGGTTGATCGCCTTTCAGCGCGAATTGCTGGCGCAGGAAACGGCGGTTTTCCGGTATCGGCACATGGAACAGACGCACATCCACGCCGTTCGGGATGACTTTGATCGGGCGGGTAAAGGCGACGCGGTGATAATAATCCTCGGCCACGCGGTCGCTGATAAAGGTAACTTCTTCGGCAAGGCGCAGCATGCGTGCGGTGATGAACTTATCGGCGAAACGCATCAAGGCGCGGGTTACCGGATTGCGATAGGGGATCGGCGCGATATGCTGGGTGATCATGATCGGTTTGCGGGCGCGTCGCGCCGCCCAAAAAGCGATCATGTTACCGATGTAAAGCGTGTCGTGCAGCCACAGGACATCGGCTTTGCGGATGGACTCCAGCATCGCGCGAAGGCTTTTAAGACCCCACAGCGGCATCGGCAAGCCAAGAAATTTTTCGATCGCGTTGCAGGTACACATGGGTTGCAGGCGTTGCCCTTCGATCAGCGGCGCAGGGTCGCAATCGCTGGCCATCCATGTGAAGTGGTAGCCGTCTTTGGCGGAAAGCTCACGGATCAGGCGCTCGGCCACTTGTTCGATGCCACCGCCATGGCCGCCGTAATAGTGCGTGACGACCGCAACCTCGACGGGTTTGACGGCGTGATCTGTGGGGGCGGTTTTATCAGGGCGCTTGATGGCGGCGGTCATACGGGTTCACTAAAACATGTTGGATTGAAGGGCGGTTGTCGCTTCGTGTTGCAGCTTTAAAACGGCGAGCGCGTGGGCGGCATCGATTTTGTCATCGGGTTTGCCCGTGCGGATCGCGGCGGCAAAGCGGCGCATGATCTCGTCATTACCATAATCGAGGCGACCACGCAAAAGCGCGAGGCCGTTCGGGATATGCTGCCAGAAATGAGCGGCAAAGGCGCAAACGCTGGTGCGCAGGATTTGCAAGGCGTTGTGCCTGCCATCATTCGGGAGACGGATATAGATATCGCGGAAAATATCGAGAAGGCCCGTGGCTTTCTCGCCCGTCACCATAACGTGCCACTCGCTGAGCGCGCTGTCGAACTGGCACGAGACGGTGAGGGGGATGTTGCGGTCATCGCTGTAAAGCAGATTGATCGAAGATGGCGTGTTCATACCCGACGGATCATGCACGCCATAGGCGTGGCGCAGTTTTAGCGCACCGGCGGCTAACCCATGAAGGAGGTAAAAGAAATGCGGACTTTCATCATAAAACAGGCCAAGCGGCAGGGTTTCATACCAGCTGGGAAGGCGGCGCTTCGGGTTGCCCAGCTGCGTGGCGGTGATGCGTTTCACCGCGCCAAGGCGATTTTTTTGAAGATCGTTTTGCAACTTCTTCGCGGCGCGGCTGAATTGAAAATTGTGAACGACGCACAAGGTCTTGTTGGCGTTTTGCGCGGCGGCAACCATCGCTTCGCCATCGCTCACGCTGGTGGCAAAGGGCTTTTCGGTCAGCACATGTTTGCCTTTGGCCAAGGCGGCAAGGACAAGCGGGGCGTGGGCGGCGGGCGGCGCGGCGATCGTAAGGGCGTCGACTTGATCCAGCCACGGCACATCGCACAGGTTTTCGGTTTGCGCATGAAAAGGAAGGCCGTATTTTTTCGCGGTGCGTGCAGCCAGACCTTCGTGGAGGTCGATGACGCCGACAAGCTGGAAACCATGCGAGCGCATCAGCGAGGGCAGATGCCGATGAAGCGCGACCCACCCTAGTCCGACAATGGCAACGCGGAGAGGCACCGCTCGGATCATCCGACGGCCAGCTTGTTGATTCCCGTCTCCGCGCCGATGGCGGCGGCGATGGAATCGTTGTCGAGTTCGTCCGTGATGCCCCTCATCGTGGCATGCGCGCAGGCCTGATCCATCATGATGATCGATTTGTCGGGGTTGTTGCGGTTGCGGATGTAGCGATCCGTGAGTTTCACGAGGCGCTCGATCGTCTCGTCGGTGATTTTGAAGCCGTAGTGCTTTTCAAAATTGGGACGCAGATAGCGCAGGATGCTGGCCGTCATTGCCAGATCGGGCACGTCAAGGTTGACCTTTTGGAAGCGGCGGTCGATGGCGGGTTCCTGCTTGACGTAATCGTCATATTCTTCTGCCGTCGTCGCGCCGACGACGTATAGATCGCCGTTCGTCAGATAGGGCTTAAGAAGATCGGCGATGCCGCTGTAGCTGGAGGCTTTGAAGGAGATCATCAGCTGATGGATTTCATCGATGCAGAAGATGATGGGCGGAAACAAACCCGACGCGTTGCGTTCCGCCACGCCTTTGACGATGGGGATCAGGCGGCCTTCAAGGTCGGCGCGGGTGGAGGAGCCGGCACCGATCATCGACATTTCCAGTTCGATGACGCGGGCGTTTTGCAGCTGTTTGGGGACTTTCCCCGCGTTGATCAACTGGGAGAGGCCGACGAAAAGGGCGGTCTTGCCGACGCCCGCCGGCCCGAGCAGCATCACGTTCTTGCGCAGGCGTTGCAACAGGATGAGGACGAGGTTTTGAAGCTCGGAATCGCGGCCAGAGATGGGATCGAACTTTCCCTCGCGGTCTTGTGCGGTGAAGTCGCGCGTATAGCGGGCGATCAGGCCGTTGAGTTCGTCGTCGCTGATAACAAAGGGAGCGGTGGTCATGGCGGTTCTTACCGTTTGGGTTGGTGGAAGGCAGAGGTTAGAGTTCAGAGTTCAGAGAAAAGACTTGAGTAAGGTTTCCTTTATCGTCATCCCACGACATTTTCTCTTCGCGCGATAGCGCGAAAGAAAATGGACGAGGGATCCAGTTGGCCTCTCCGCTATGAAATGCGAGCCAACGTCGCTTACGGATAGGGCAACTGGGTCCCAGATCAACTTTCTTTCGTGGCATTCGCCACGAAGAGAAAGTTTTCTGGGATGACGATAAGGGAGAAATCGCGACGCAAGTTCTCCTAACCCCTAATCTCTGACCTCTGATCTCTGACTTCTGAATCACTTAAGCCGCGATCATGTCACGAAAAACGTTAAACGGCTACTGGAATCAAGGATCTGGCCGTTGTTGCCCAGAGCGAGCCTTGGTTGAACATCGCGTGTTCCTCGGGCGTATCAAGGCGGCAATGGAGCATGTAACGCTCAATGTCCTCGTGACCTTCCAGCGTGACCATGATTTCTCCCGGTGGGGCACCAAGATCGGGAATGCCGATCAGGTTAAGCGTCTCGGTGCCGGTGAGATTGAGGTCGGCCAGCGAAAGCGTGCTTTTCAGTTGGAGCGGCAAGATTCCGACGCGCACGAGATTATGGCGGAAGGCCGGATCATAGCTTTGGGCGATGACGGCCCTGACGCCGAGATAGCGCAGGGTTTTTGCGCCCCATTCCTGTCCGCGCCCGCCGCCCAGATTATGGCCGGCGACAAGAACCATCGGCGTTTTCTCGCGCTGATAGCGGCTGATCGCCTCGGCGTAGGGCATAGTCAGGCCGGACGGGTGATGTTTCGTGACACCGACCGCCGCAGGGTCTTCGACCATCGCGTTTTTCAACGCCGCGTTTTGAAGGGCACCTTGGAGCATTTGCTCATAGTTGCCTGTCGGGGCAATGGCGGGCGGATGGAAGAGATCGGCCTGAATCCATCCGGCTTGCACGTCATTCTCCAAAATCGCCAGAATACGCGCATTATGGATATTCTCTTTCTTCGGTTGCTCAGGCGCGAAGGACTCCAACAGCGGGGGGCGGATGACAACGGGCGCGAGTTCCTTCCACAAGGCGTCGGTCGATGTCGGCGCGGTGATGGCTTGCCAGTCGGGTTGCGCACGGAAGATGTCGTCCGGACGGGATTCCGTCAGAAGGTGAGGGGGCGTGTCTTCGGTGAGGGCGAGGACGTCCGCCACACCGGGCCAAAGATCGCGGATGTTGATCGGTTTGCCTTCCGCATTCAGGCCAATCGGCTTGAGGAAGACGTCTTGCGCGACATTGCCCGCAATCGCATAGACGATCACGGTGGCGGGCGAGGCCAGAACATGAATCTTGCAGGCTTCTTGAAGCGGCCCGTCAAAAACGTCGTCGTCTGTGCCGACAGAACAAAGTGTTAGCTTGTTTTCTTGAAGCGCTTTCTGAATCGGCGCTGCAAAGGGAAGGGGCTCCTGACTTTTCGCGGCGGCAGCGCTTTGGCGGAAACCCAACGCGTCCAGATCATCCAGCAGGCCAGCCTTTTTCATGTAGGCGGCAAGACGCGTCGGCAGCGGCGGCATGGTCGCGCGCACCCACGGCTTGAGCTTCAGGCCATTCTTGCGCGCCTCGCGGGCGACAAGCCCCGCGATGATCATCTCGGTCGGGTGGGGGGGCGTCGTTTCGCTGCCCAGCTGCGCGAGCAGCACGTCACCATGCCGGATCGTGGCAAGGGGATCACCTTCCGCTGTTTGCGGCGGATTGTTTTTGGTGAAGTAGCTTGCCGCTTCGCTGAGCTGGATGACGGTGCCCGCCATGCCGCCATAGCCGACGACGGCGCGGATCGTATCAAGCCCAAGCTCGATCACCGTGTTATAGGTCGGGTCTTGCGCGGATTCATGTGGCCAGCCTTCGCGCCACAGCCCTTGCGCCTTGGCGTAGGCTTCGACGAGAGCCACGGTGTGTGGCGGGGTCTTGGTTTGCCGCAAATGCGTGATCGTCGTCGCATCGATCGGGAAAAGCGTCGTCAGCACGCCTTCGTGGTGATGCGCCATCTGCGCGATCGCGGCGCGATCCGCGGCGCTGAAGGCATCAAGGCCGGAGCCGAAGAACTCCACGATCTTGCCTTTCGCTTCATGCCGTTGCAGCAGAAGCATAATCGTCAAGGCGAGGTCGGTGAACCCGACGCCTTTGCGCGGCTTGCCCGTCACTTTGACGCCGACAAGGGGCGGAATGGGGAACGAGAGCGGGTTGCCCAGCATCAGGCTTTCGATCTCAAGCGTATCCGTCTGCCAGCCCAGAATGCCTTTGTGGCTAAGGGACGGGATATGGCGCTGCGATCCCAGAACCGTTTCGGGCACAACCATGTCGTTTCCGCCATCGGCAGCGGGAATGATTTGGACGATGGAGCAAAGGGAGGCGAGCGTGCTGTCCGCCATACCGCCTTGTTGCGGCGGGGCAATCCTGACGTTCGACAGGTTCTTTTCGCCCCAGCGGAGCAGCTTATAGCGCGCGATGTTGTCGGGGATCGCCGCCGGCTCCTGCGCCACGATGATATCCAGCG
>DNGD01000099.1 GCA_003486725.1 Rhodospirillaceae bacterium | reverse complement strand
ATCGATCCATCCTCTGGCAAAGTGCTTGCTGTTGTGGGGCTTGATATTGACGCGCGTTCATGGCGCAAGGACATTATCTTCGCGCTGTGGAAGCCGGCAGGCTTCGTCTTCCTGCTCTTGGTGTGCATTGTTACTATTTCTGAAACGTCGTCACGTCGGCGCGAGGAAAAAAGGTTGCGACAACTTAACCGCCAGTTGATAAAGGAAACCCTACGCGCCAATAAAATGGCGCAAGAGGCCAAGGAGGCCAGCGTCGCCAAAAGTATTTTTTTGGCGAATATGAGTCACGAAATCCGTACGCCGATGAACGGTGTGATCGGCCTTGTCAATTTGCTGTCCGATACATCATTGGACGAGGCCCAACGCAAATATGTTTCGTTGCTTCAGAAAAGCGGCGAGTCCTTGCTGACCCTGCTGAGCGGCGTTCTGGATCTTTCAAAAATCGAAGCTGGCATGCTCGTGCTTGAGCGGGTGGGCTTCGATTTGAAGGATATCGTCGAAACCGTTTGCACAACGACGGCGATAAGCGCGCAGGAGAAGGGGATCGGCTTCGGACACAAGATTGAGGACGATGTGCCGACCCATTATTATGGCGATCCTATCCGGCTGCGGCAGGTGCTTGTGAATCTGATGGGCAACGCCATAAAATTCACGCATGAGGGCAGCGTTTCTCTGCACGTCGATTTGGTGTCCACGACCAGAATGTCCACGGTCTTGCGTTTTTCCGTGAAGGATACCGGCATCGGGATCCCGGCGGATAAAAAAGGAATGCTGTTCCAGAAGTTTATGCAGCTGGATCCCTCCACAACGCGCAAATATGGTGGGACGGGGCTAGGGCTTGCCATTTGCAAACAGCTTGTCGAGAAAATGGGCGGCGGTATCGGGATCAACAGTGACGAAGGACATGGTGCCACGTTTTGGTTTACGCTGGTGCTGGATAATTGGGACGGGAAAAATTCATAAAAATCATTTTTTAAAAAATGAAGGGAAATCAAGGAAACCTGCCAAATTATAACCAATTTTAAACGGGTTATTGCCTGATTTTTAATCATTCCGATACCGAAAATTAACAGGTAGGGGCGTAAGGTGAGGCTTACAAGATTTCAAATAATTTTATTAAAAATGGAGATAATCATGGCCTTATTTGACTCGCGCCTTATCGTGGCACTCAGCGTTATTTTCTTCCTTTCGGCAGCCTTTATCGCTGATGGCGCTTCTTCCTTGCCGCACTAAATCTTCACGACAAAGCACAGGAAATAATGAGCCGCTCCAGCCTGTTGAGACTGGAGCGGTTTTTTTTGTGAGAGTCCCCCCCCTTTACGACGTGGAAAAGCGTAGATGAACAAGCTCTTTTCATAAAAGATCATGAAAGCTTTGACCGGCGCTTCCGTTAACCATTAGACTACACACATTACGAAACATTCATATTGTCACATGTGTTCAGGGAAGACCGGTCTTATGCTTATCGCGAATGCTTCTACGATCAATTTTTCTGCCCTAGAAAAGGACATCAAGCGCGATCTGCGTTATGCGGATATTCCGCTGCCTTTCTACATGAACTTGTTTCCGCGCTTTCCCAAGAGTCCGGAGATCATCAACACACGGGCCTCTATCCGCGTGATCTTTGGTGCGGGACCTCATTGGGGGCCGGAAAAGAAACGGCGGCTGGAACAGGCCTATAATGGCGGCATCTTTAAAACTTTGCGGCCATTTCCGGAAAACTATTTCAAACGTCCCTTAAGCCCTCTTGAACGCGTCGCCAGCGCCGTTCATGAGGTCATGCATCATATCGATTTGTCGAAGCGATGGGCCGACGGCGTTGTTGGGGCAGTCAAAGAAATGCCACAGGATCCAAAGGTCAAGGCGCTTTTTATCGGCAATATTGCCGAGCGCATCGCGGATGTTGGTGCGACCCTTTATCTTCTATCGAATGTTTCCGATTTAAAGTGCGCTGGCTGGGTTGTTCAAAAGAGGGCGGATGATCGGCGCCTGTGCGCGGATGCAACCCATTATACCGTTGATTCCATCGAAAGCGCCGCCGCGTGGTTTCAGACGCGGCCCACGCAGGGGCTTGGCATTTATGAAGCGGCGTTGTTTGCGCGGCAGATCGTTGCAGCTCAAGCGCACGAAATTGTCGACCGGTTTCCCACTGTTGTTAAGGCCAGTGATTTTGTGGCGCGGGGAAGGGCGGCAGAACGCGACGTCCCGCGCGTTGCCAAGCTGGTGCAAGACGCCTTCCGCGCCCGTGGCCGGTTGCTGGCGCGGCTTTGACAGCCCTTTCTTGCGCCCATCCTCATAAAAACATATTATCCATTCCTGTTAGACTAGGAGCGGATTTTTTATGACCTTCCCGATTTTTGCCGATGTGAAAAAGCCAACCTATCGCCCCGAAGCGGGGCGGGGGTTTCGGCTTGTTTCCGACTTTCAACCTGCCGGTGACCAGCCGCAGGCGATTGACTCGCTGTGCGCGGGGCTGAACGAGGGCGCGCGCGATCAGGTTTTGCTCGGCGTCACCGGCTCTGGCAAAACCTTCACGATGGCGCAGGTGATTGATCGTTTGCAGCGTCCCGCGCTCATCCTTGCGCCGAACAAGACGCTCGCGGCGCAACTCTACGGTGAGATGAAAAGCTTTTTTCCCGACAACGCGGTGGAGTATTTCGTTAGTTATTACGATTACTACCAGCCCGAAGCCTATGTGCCGAAGACCGATACCTATATCGAAAAAGAATCGATGATCAATGAGCAGATCGACCGCATGCGCCATGCCGCGACGCGCTCTTTGCTGGAGCGCGATGATGTGATCCTCGTCGCGTCCGTGTCGTGCATCTATGGCATCGGCTCGGTCGAGACCTATCAGGATATGGTTGTTAGTTTACAAAAAGGCCAGAGCATCGCGCGGGATGAGTTGCTCGCGGGGTTTGTGCAGCTGCAATATCATCGCAACGATATCGGTTTTGGGCGCGGCGATTTCCGCGTGAAGGGCGATACGGTCGAGGTCTTCCCCGCGCATTTGGAAAGCACCGCATGGCGTTTTTCTCTGTTTGGCGACGAGATTGAGAAAATCATCGAGATTGATCCGCTGACGGGCGAGAAGGGCAAGGAAATGGATGGCGTGAAGCTTTACGCCAACAGCCATTATGTCACGCCGCAATTCACGATCGAGCAGGCGGCGGCCAAGATCAAGGTGGATTTAAAGGCGCGTCTGGAAGAACTGCTGGCGCAGGAAAAACTTCTTGAAGAGCAGCGCCTGCGTGAGCGCATCACGTTTGATATCGAGATGATGCTGGCCACGGGCAGCTGTTCGGGCATTGAAAACTATTCGCGCTATCTGACGGGCCGCGCGGCGGGCGAGCCACCGCCGACCCTGTTTGAATATCTGCCGGAGGGCATGATTTTGTTCGCGGATGAAAGCCATAATATGATTCCGCAGATTCACGCGATGTATCGCGGCGATTTCCAGCGCAAGACGACGCTCGCGAATTTCGGCTTCCGCCTGCCGTCCTGCGTCGATAACCGCCCGCTGAAGTTTGAGGAGTGGGACGTGATGCGCCCGCAAACGATCTTTGTCTCGGCCACGCCGGGCCCGTGGGAGTTGGAGCAGACGCAAGGCGTCTTTACCGAGCAAGTGGTGCGCCCGACGGGGTTGATCGATCCGCCCGTCATCATTCGCCCGACGGAACATCAGGTCGATGATCTGCTCGCCGAAGTGCGTGAGGTCGTGAAGAAGGGCATGCGCATTCTGGTCACGACGCTGACCAAAAAAATGGCCGAGGCGCTCACGGAATATATGACTGAAGCCGGAATTAAAGTGCGTTATATCCACTCGGACGTGGATACGCTGGAGCGTATCGAGATTATCCGCGATCTGCGCCTTGGCGTGTGCGATGTGCTGGTCGGCATCAATCTGCTGCGCGAAGGCTTGGACATCCCCGAATGCGGCCTTGTCGCGATTTTGGACGCGGATAAGGAAGGCTATTTGCGCTCCCGCGTGTCGCTCATCCAAACCATTGGCCGCGCGTCACGCAACGTGGATGGCCGCGCCATTTTGTACGCCGACAAAATCACGGGTAGCATGCAGGCTGCCATCGATGAAACGGGCAGGCGGCGTGAGAAGCAGCAAGAATATAACATTGAGCACGGCATCACACCCGAAAGCATCAAGAAGAATATCGGCGATATTCTTTCCTCGGTTTATGAACGTGGCGATCATGTGAACGTGAGCGTGGGCGCGGAAAGCCTGACGGGCAAAGATTTGCAAGCGCATCTGCGCGATCTGGATAAACAAA
>DNGD01000130.1 GCA_003486725.1 Rhodospirillaceae bacterium | reverse complement strand
CGCGCATATGAGTCTTATGCCGCGCGGACGCGCGGCCACTGGATTCCCGCTTTCGCGGGAATGACATTAAGGGAGAGATATCCCGACCCCTTACCCATAGGTTGCCGACGTCACAACTCCCTTAATCGGAAGGCGGGAGAAATCGCGGTAGGTCTGTTCAAATGTGTGGGACGAAGTTTGCTTGCTTTCCAAAACATCATACCATTTCGTCCTGTCTCTTTCTAAAGGCACCTTCTGCGGGGTCAGTTTCTTTAAATCGATTTGCCCAAATTTCGTCCCATGTTCGAGAAGAGAGGGAATTGTGACCCCACTAACCTCACCATCCCTTGATGGCTTGATAAGAACCTGCGTTCCCTTGGGTAGTGTGATATGTGTTCTTGGCTTATCCTTTGTGGGCCAAGGATAGGAAACAAGTTCTTCCGTCAAATACGCAACATTGGTGTCGGCGGTTATGGGAGGATATTTTGCATTATTTTCCTTAGGCTTCTGTACGTCGAGACCATTCTTTTCTAGGAAACTTTTATAAGCGTCCCTGTGCTCATATCTCGGCGTGAAAAGGTGGTAATCCACAATCATGGAACATAGGTTCATTTCACTGTTTTCTCTCATCGAAAACTCATGAAGCTTATCGGGCATCACCAACTCAATTTTTCCGCCCCCTATATGCCGTGTGACATAGGCCCCCCCTCCAACGCCGGAAACAGGTGCAATATAATTCCAGCTTGAACCAGTTTTCGTAAGAATTCGGCAATTGTTGATTTGAATCTTCATCATGTCCGGAAGATCGCCAATAATTCCATCGGGATTACCATATTGCTTTGTCGCCTGCTTAATTTCATCCAGAAGATTGGCTGTCCGATAATCCATAACATAATTGTAAGTAGACGCTCCCCCAATACCGACGGTGAGCGTGAGCGCATAGGCACCACGAAGGAAATTATGTATCTTTTTTCCCGTCTTTGTCTTTGGCTTATAAGTCCAGAATTTGTAGGATAGCCAAAGTGGGCTAAGTATTATTAATATTATTCCGCCTAATCCCGCAGCCCCATTCGCACTTGGATTTGGGGCGCTTTGAGCTTCACTTCCAGGTCCTGTTACAATAGTTCCCAAAGGCGAAATAGTTGGAAGCTCAGCGCCGGTTAAAGTACAAAATTTTCTATAGGGTGTGCCATCTAATTGCGAGTAAGTGGCATTGGGGATACCTGTTAACTGAGAAACTCCCTTTTTATCTGACATTTATCTCTCCTTTAATATCTGCAATTATTCTAAGCATATTGATCAGACACATCAAGTTCCTAGTTACTTTCATGGTTGTTGCCCCCCCATTACCTTGCATTTTATTGTTTGCGCGGTTTTTGGAATTACTTTCATCAACTTATTCAAATATAAGGCGTTTTTCGGCATGAAAGTAAATTCTTTTAAGGGTTGTTTAAGCCTGAAATGGTACTTTTGACTATATGGGAAGTAAGACGCATTCACCCCAAACGATTTTGACAAGAGGCCTCACAATGGCGAAACACGACACCACACAAACGATGCAGATGACGGAAGGCGGCATTAAAACGCTGATCCGCAACGCGCTGATGGTCGCCGGTAAAGAAATGGGAGACACGGGCGATCACTGGCCTGTCATCAAAAACACCATCACCGATCTTATGAAGGATTGGGAAGAGTTGGAAGTCGAGCGCCGCGTGCCTGAGGAACTGAGAAAGCACGCCACCGCGCAATTGATCGAGATGGAAGCCATCATGAAAAAATGCTCGCCCGACGAGCAAGAAGAAATCAAGCCGATCATCGAAGAACTGCGCGAGGTGCATGACGCCTATTTCACCGATGTAGGCGAGGACGTTTACGACACAACCGCCGAGCAGATTTTGACCGAAGAGAATAAACCCCTTCACGTAAAACGCGCCGAAGCGATCCTAAGAACATTGGAGGAAGACGATGAGTAACACCAACGACCTCGCAACTGTGACGCCCTTATTCGGGGTTCCGAATAAGGAAACGCAAAACATGAGGGATGCCCTTGCGCGCTATGGCCACGAGGCAACAAAAGTGCTAAACAAAATCCCGACATCCTCTCCGATATTTGTCGCCGCAAAGGGTTATTTGGCTGTTGTAAATGCTGCGGCAACACAAGAACCCTCACTCGAAGCCAGCCGCCCCAAACAAATAGTTAGGCCAAGCGCGGCTTATACCTACAAATAGCTATAGCTAACCCCAATAAGCCCCGTCATTGCGAGCGACCGGAGGGAGCGTGGCAATCCATCTCCTAAACTGGCCACAAGAACGATGATTGAAACGCGGGAACTGGATTGCCGCGTCGGCCTGCGGCCTCCTCGCAATGACGTTGTGGCTAAATCCCGAACCCTGAAGCCCCCTTAACCCTGTTCTTCACCATAAATTAAGCAAAAAGGGCATATAAATCTTGAAAATATGCCCTTTTTTGTTGCCCAAGCTCTTGCAGTTTCGGGGGTTTTCGCCAATATTGGGGCATCTTATAACAGGGAGTTTTCCATGCGCTGCCACCATTTCGGTCTTCTTGCACTATTGACGCTTGCCGCCTGCTCTGGCGCGGCCTTTTCACGCACCGCCGAGTTTTGGCGCCCGATCAGCGAACCCAATGTTTTGATGCCTCTTGAAAAAGCGCAGATGAAGCTGGATTTCGATCTCAGCCAATGCAACTGCGGCATCTTCCCATCGAACGTCCCACAACCTGACCTTGTCGAGTTTCAAGTCGGCCAACAGCGGCACGCCCAGACGGGTTATTTCCGCTCCGCCGGCGATGAACGCGGCTGCAGCGAGCAACCCAGCGTCATCGTTTCGGAATGCATGCGCTCTCGCGGGTGGGAACTGACGACATGCTCTGGTCGTATCCCGTTAGCCAGCGGCGGCGCAATCTGCGCGGCAGCCACTGCCGGTGGGGACTAACAGATCATGATCCCACGTTATTCGCGCCCTGAAATGGCGCAGATATGGGAGCCTGAGAACAGGTTCCGTATCTGGTTTGAAATTGAAGCCCATGCCTGTGATGCCCAAGCCGAGCTTGGCGTCATCCCGAAATCTGCCGCGAAAAACGTGTGGAAAAAGGGCAAGTGGGACATCGCCCGCATCGACGAGATCGAAAAGACGACGCGCCATGACGTGCTCGCCTTCCTGACCGACTTGGCGAGCTCCATCGGTGCCGATGCCCGCTTTGTGCATCAAGGCATGACCTCTAGCGATATTCTGGACACCACGCTTTCCGTCCAGATGAAGCAAGCCGCCGATCTAATCATCACGGGGATTGATAATGTGATGAAGGCGCTGGAAAAGCGCGTGGACGAGACGATCGACATCATCACGATTGGCCGCAGCCACGGCATCCATGCCGAGCCGACCAGCTTTGGCATCAAGCTGGCCAGCCACTATGCCGCCTTTGCGCGCGCGAAAAAACGCATGATTGCGGCACGTGAGGAAATCGCGACCTGTGCGATCTCTGGCCCCGTAGGCAGCTTTGCGACCATCGACCCGCGCGTAGAAGCGCATGTCGCCAAGAAGATGGGCCTGAAGATTGAGCCGATCTCGACACAGGTGATCCCGCGCGATCGCCACGCCATGTTCTTTGCCACGATGGGCGTTGTCGCCGCAACGATCGAAAACTTTGCGATCGAAATGCGCCATCTGCAACGCAGCGAAGTGCGCGAGGCCGAGGAGCCTTTCGCCAAGGGGCAAAAGGGCTCCAGCGCGATGCCGCACAAACGTAATCCTATTCTGGCTGAAAACCTTACGGGTCTTGCCCGCGTTGTGCGCGCTGCCGTTACGCCGGCACTAGAAAACGTTGCGCTGTGGCATGAACGCGATATTTCTCATTCGTCTGTAGAGCGTGTGTTTGGCCCCGATGCCACCATCGCCTTGGACTTCGCGCTGATGCGCCTCACCGGTCTCATTAACGGCATGGTGATCTACAAAGAACGCATCAAAGCCAATCTGGAGTCGCTGGGCGGTCTGCATTTCTCGCAGCGCGTTTTGTTAGCGTTGACGCAAGGCGGCATGAGCCGCGAGGACGCGTATAAGCTTGTGCAAAGCACAGCGATGGGCGTGTGGCATGACATTCAGGCGGGCAAACCCGCCAGCTTTGAAGAGCGCATCAAGGCCGAGCCTTCCATCAAGAAGCACGTCGAGGCAAAAGATCTGAACGCTTGTTTTGATGTGAAGTTCTATGCCCGCCACGCCCGCAAGGTCTGGAAACGCGTGCTCGCAGCGCGGTAAAAAACACCGGTCTTAGGACCGGTATTTTTGCGTTTCTCACCTCAAAAAGTGCAAAAATGGATATATGGTGAACCCATATATTAAACTCCATTTAATATATCGGATACTCATATATTAAACTGAGTTTATTATATCGGATTCCGATATATTTAGGAATTTATTACTATTTTGATGGTTGGATGACGAATTGAAATGAAGGGAAGTGGATCGGCTCTTAAGCCTCTAGCACCATGCCGGTGCTTTCAAGATATTCTTTTT
>DNGD01000167.1 GCA_003486725.1 Rhodospirillaceae bacterium | reverse complement strand
TTATTGCGAAGTGGTTATAACATCGCGTGCCAATATTTAGCCACGAAGTTTTGTTTGAATTGACCCCCAATGACCCACCTGATCAACACGACCGATCTAATCCCGTCTCGCCGAAGAATCCAAGTCCTTTTCGGGATAATTATGTTGTGCGCCGCAACAACGGCAACAGCGCAAGAAGCCGAAGTCGTAACTGGCGTTCCATTCGTGCAGGATAACGGGGTGCTTTCCATCAATGGTCGCCAGATTGGTTTGTGGGGCGTCGATTTGTTGGCTCCCGATCAACAATGTTGGCAAGGCGATGCCTCATGGTGTTGCGGTGAGAATGCCATGACAGCACTTAAACACTACATCGAAAACAAAACCGTCGAATGCCACATCAAGCAGTCCGCTGTCGATGAATCTCCGGCTCTTGCGCAGTGCTTTCGCTTTAAGGGGGCGCAGCCTCAGGACATCGCCGAGCATCTTATCATGAAGGGCTGGGCGATCGAGAAAGCAGACATTTCAGGCGGACAATATTTTGCTGCCGAGAACAAAGCTCAAACAGGAAAATACGGGATCTGGACCAGCCGCTTCCAAACTGCACAGGATTGGAAAGACGGTGTCCAACGCTTTGTCGGTGAAGAAGCCGAAGACGCGGCGGCCCTGCTAACACAAACCGCAACGGCTGCAGCCGAACAAGAATAAGCCCGTTTTTAAGGCTTCTTGTCTTCGGAAGGCTCTTCCCCTGCAAAGAAGATGTTGCGAAGGAATCCTGGCGTTAAAAGCGACACAGGGTTGACGCTGACAGAGGGGTTGGCGAGAGGCCCCTTTACCGTAAAGGCCGCCGCAATCACGCCCTGCCCGCTGCCGCCCGTAATCATGTCGCCAATCAGCGGGATCGATCCGATGATGCTGTTCACAAAACTGAAGGGGACGAGCGTCCCGTTCAAATTAGCCTCGTTCGTTTCCGTATCGATGCGGCCATCCAGATTGATCCCGACAACGGAACCGGCGGCACGCACATCGCGCAAATCCACTTGATTGCCCTGCCAGCGAAACTTCCCGCGCAGATGATTGAAGTTTGCATCGCCCGTAATCAGATCCACAAAACCAAAGGGCGACACGGCGCTAAGCAAGCGCGCCAAAACGGGTAAATCGTAAACGACAAAAGAGTCGATCTTGATCTTGCCCTCGATCGTTCGCGGCTGTTCCGCGCTGCCTTCGCCGTTGATTTCGATGTTGCCGCCCTGCACACCATCGGACAAGCCAAGCCCTTGCAACGCGAGGCCGAAATTGTCGCTCTTGAAACTAAAGATGCCGCGCCCTTCTTTTTGCTCCAGCTTGATATCGACAGGAACGCTGCCTTGCGCGACACCCCACAGATCAATTTCGCGCCAGCCTTCTTTGTCGCGGCGCGCATGCCCCTTAAGGCTTGCCATATAGCCCTTTTCGCTGGTGTAGAGTTTCGTCACCCTCAATTCATAATTTTTGGCGCGTTCATCCGGCTTCGGTTTTTCCTTATCATCTTCAAAGCCGCTGGTATCAAAAGACTCCCCCTCAACCCTGATCGTCAAAGGCAGCGCCAGTTCGACCGGCTGCGAATAGTAAACGGAGGCATTGCTGCGCCCCACGATGAAAGGGTTAAAGTTAAGTGCGACCAGCTGGCTTGTTTTTTCATCAAGCTCCGCCGTTCCTTTGACCCGGATGCCCTCGCCTTGCAGATCGATGGTTTTGAAAACAAGGTTCTTGCCAGTCTCTATATTCAACTCAAAAGACAACTGCGCCGCCGTGCCTGCCTCTTTTTTCCACGCGATGTCCGAAACCTGCACGGCCGCCGTTTTCAACGCAACCTGACCAGTTACTCTTGAAACACCCTTCTTGAGGTTTTGATAATCAATAGTCACTGGCGTTTCGCCCTGAACCTTGACCAGCGTGCCAAGACCATAGAACGCATCCCATTGATCGTTCTTCACGACGGCCTTGACCGTTCCTGCGTGCAAAGGTTTTCCGTCGTCACTATGAAAACTGCTTACCCACGCCAACTGTGAAGGCACTTTATTCAACGCAACGCCCCCCTTGAGGCCAAAACCATCTTTCGTGACAGCAAGATCAAGATTGCCTTGCGAGATTTCAATGCCCGGCACAAGTTTCTTCGCGCCGAAATCTTTAAGCCTTGCGTCCGCTTTGACTTCAACATCCTTCAAAAGTAGAGCATCCAGCAGCGGCATATGAAGCGTGAGCGTACCCTCGACCGTTCCCGTGCTATCAGCGGGATCAAGCCCGATTTCCTTCGCATAGCCCAGCGGCGGCGCATCTAAAAGCGTTAGAACATTGGTCGTCGGCCCCTGAATCTTGGCGGGGATGGTGATGTACTGAACATCTTCCTGAAAATGGTCCATCACGATGGTGAACGGTTGCAGCGTGATCGGCCCCGTGTTACCGCCCAATATCTGAACTTCCATATGATCAAGATCAAAGGTCGCATGCGCGCTGGCGCCATCCACGGCGGGCATGCCGTCAAGATATGTAATGCGTCCGCCCTTCGCGTCGATATAGCCGCCACCGGACTCCAGCACCGCGTTTTCCAGATCATCCAGTTTGACGTGACCAGCGACCGTGACTTCGCCGTGCGTGAACAGCCCCTTGCTCATGTTCAAGACGATCCAGTTCCGTGCATCGGGAATGATTGTTTTCGGCCACACGGCGCCATACTGATCCATCGGCAGATTGTCGATTTTGACCGTCACTTTAAAATCGTGTTTTGCCTTCTTGCGGCTCGCCCACAGCGCGTCTATTGGCGTAGGCGTCATCACCTGTGCCGTCAGGCGGAGCATGGGCCCACCGAAGTCAATTTCGGCCACGGGCACGACCAAGACTTCCTTTTTGCGGTCATAGGATGCATCGAACGCGAAGCGCTGCAACGTTCGCGGCTTGTCCCACAAATCAGGATAGGTCAGCGCCCCCGCACCCCCTTCGATGTGAGCATTAGCCAAAACAATATCCAGATCGCGATCCGTCTTGACCGTCAGGCGACCGG
>DNGD01000090.1:5395-9520 GCA_003486725.1 Rhodospirillaceae bacterium | reverse complement strand
GCAGCATCTTGAGAAGGATACCATCCTTTCCTATCTAACCATCGCCGTTGGCGATCGGGCGGGTGAGGAAAAGGTGGATGCCTCGCTGAAGGCGCTTTATGCCACGGGGCTTTTTGCCGATGTGCAAATGGCCGTGCAGAACGGCGTGCTGGGTGTGCGCGTGGTTGAAAACCCGATTGTGAACCGCGTGACGTTTGAAGGCAGCGATGCCATCAGCAAGGAAGATCTGGAAAAAGAAGTCCAGCTTCAACCGCGCCTTGTTTACACGCTGCCCAAAGTGCAAAAAGACGTGCAGCGCATCTTGGAGCTTTATCGTCGTTCGGGGCGTTTTGCCGCGACGGTCGAACCACAGGTCGTGCAACTGGATCAAAACCGCGTGGACGTCGTCTTCGAGATCGTCGAAGGCAACCACACGGGCGTGCGCCGCATCAATTTCGTCGGCAACGCCACCTATGATGAAGACGAATTACGTGGTGTCGTCAATACGCAGGAAAGCGCTTGGTGGAAGTTCTTCTCCTCCTCCGATTTTTATGATCCCGACCGCACCAACTATGACCGCGAGTTGCTTCGCCGTTTTTACCTGAATGAAGGGTACATTGATTTCCGCGTTGTCTCCGCCGTAGCGGAAATGACGCCTGACCGTGCCGATTTCTTCCTGACCTTCACGGTCGATGAAGGCCCGCGCTACAAGTTCGGAAAAATCTCGATCCAAAGCGACATCAAGGGGCTTGAAGGCGAAACGCTTCGTGAGCATCTCCTGACGCATGAGGGCGAATGGTACAGCGCCGAGAAGGCCGAGAAAACAATCGCCAAACTATCCGCCGTTTTGGGCGACAAGCAATACGCCTTTGTCGATATCGTGCCGGAGATTTCCAAGCAAAAGGACAATCTGGCCGTCGATCTGGTTTATCACATCAAGCCGGGTGAGCGCGTTTATATCGGCCGCATCGATGTGTCGGGCAACACGCGCACGCTGGACAAGGTTGTCCGCCGCGAGATGCAGGTGGTTGAAGGCGATCCGTACAGCACGTCAAAGATCAAACGCTCCGAGCAAAAGATCAAGGATCTGGGCTTCTTTGAAGAGGTCAAGGTCACGCCCGTTCCCGGCGAGCAGCCGGATCGTTCAGACGTCAAGGTCGAGGTAAAGGAAAAATCAACGGGCGAAATCTCGATGGGCGCAGGCTTCTCGTCCACCGATGGTCCTTTGGGCGATTTCAGCATCCGTGAACGTAACTTCCTTGGCAAAGGTCAGGATGCGCGTTTGGGGGCGACGATTTCAGGCGTGACCAAGCAGTTCGATTTCAGCTTTACCGAACCGTACTTTATGGATCGCGATCTCAGCGCGGGCATCGACGTGTTCCATGTGCGCAGCGACGAGCAATCGGCCAGCGCTTATGATGAAATCAACACGGGCTTCAGCCTGCGTATGGGCTATCCGCTGTCTGAACAGTTGCGCCAGATCCTTAGCTATACGTTGCGCGAAGACAAGATCAGCAATGTTTCGTCGACCGCCTCTCGCTTCGTGCGCGATCAGGTCGGCAAGAGCTTAACCTCGATGGTCTCGCAAGAGCTGACCTATGACGCGCGGGACAGCAAGGTCGATCCGACGGAAGGTTTTGTCACCAAGCTGAAAACCGATCTCGCCGGTGCTGGCGGTGATCGTCATTACGTTCGTGGTAAACTGACGGGCGTCCAATATTATTCACCTGTCGAAAAAATCGTGTTCAGCGCCACGGCGGAAGTCGGCGCGATTGAAGGCTTTAGTGAAGATATTCGCATCAACGATCGCTTCTTCCTTGGTGGCGATACGCTACGCGGGTTCTCCTATGCCGGTGTCGGGCCGCGCGATTTGACGGGCGGCGCGGATGACGCGCTGGGCGGCAACAGCTTTGCCCGCGGTTCACTTGAAATGACGTTCCCCACCTTTATGCCTGAAGATCTGGGCTTTAAGGGGCATGTGTTCGGCGATGCGGGCGTCTTGGGCCAGAACGACGAGAAGCCTTTGGCGGGCGAGCTGTTTATGTCGGATCAAAAGATCCGCGCCAGCGTCGGTATTGGCGTGTCGTGGCAATCGCCGTTCGGTCTCGTGCGTCTTGACTATGCTCAACCCGTCATCAAACAGGATTATGATGACATCGAGCATATCCACTTCAGCTTCGGCACGAGGTTTTGATGCATGTCCGGATTCTGTGCCTTCTGATCGGGATCGCGGGGCTTTTGTCCTCGCCCGTTATGGCGGCCACGGAATCGGCGACAGCAGCAGCCACGGGAACGAAAGCGTCCGGCATTGCGATTGTCGATGTGCAGCGGTTGCTGCAGGCTTCCAGCGCCGCGAAAAGCGTGCAACAGCAGCTTGAAAAGCAGCGCGAGAAGTTCCAGACGGAAATTGCCGCCGAAGAAGCCGATTTGCGGCAGTCCGAACAAAAGCTTGCCAAAATGCGCGAAGCCGGTAAGACAGACGCGTTTGTGGAGCAGGAGCAAAAACTGCAGCAGCGTTTTCTGACGGTCGAGCGTCATGTGCAGGCGCGGCGCAAGGCTTTGGATCAGGCGTTCACAGATTCCATGAACACGGTGCGTAAAAACCTTGTCGATATCGTCGCGCAGGTATCAAAGGAAAAAGGCGTCAATCTGGCCATCGTGAAGCAACAGGTGATCTGGAACGACGCTGCGATCGATATTACGGACGAGGTGCTGATGCGCCTTAACAAAACCTTGCCGCAGGTCGAAGTCAAAGTGGTGCCGGAGGAAGTGCAAGGGGGCGTTCCTCCCGTTATCAAAGGCAAAAAGACCGCGCCGCAGGCTGCCCCAACGCGGAAGAAAGACAAGTAAAGTAGTAGGACATAAGTGGAGAAAGAAATGGCTGAACAAGAGAAGAACTCGATTGATGTTAACGGGATCATGAAGCGCATCCCGCACCGTTATCCCTTTTTGATGATCGAAAAGGTCATCGATATCGTGCATGGCGAAAGCTGCACCGGCATCAAAAATGTTTCGGTGAACGAACCCTTTTTTCAGGGGCATTTCCCTGGTCACCCGATTATGCCGGGCGTTTTGATTGTCGAGGCGATGGCGCAAACGGCGGCCACGCTGGTTGTCGACTCGATCGAAGGCGTCGATGCGGGCTCGCATGTCGTTTATTTCATGAGCGTGGAAAGCGCGCGNNGGCACCGTCTGGCGCTTTAACGGCGAAGCCTATGTCGATGGTGGTCTTGTGGCCGAGGCAATATTTACGGCGATGCTGGTGCCAGATTCTGACCGGACGGCAGCCGTATGACCAGCAGCATTCATTCTACGGCGATTGTTGATCCTAAGGCGCAGATCGGCGCCGATGTTGAAATTGGCCCCTATTGCGTTGTTGGCGGCGATGTTCGTTTGGGTGACAAGGTTCGTCTTGTCGCGCATGTCGTCGTGGATGGTCGCACGACGGTCGGCGCGGGTACTGTCATTTATCCGTTCGCATCCATCGGCCATCGCCCGCAGGATTTGAAATATCATGGCGAGCCTTCGACGCTAGAGATCGGCGCGAACAACCAGATCCGCGAAAATGTGACGATGAATCCCGGCACCGAAGGTGGCGGGATGCTCACGAAAGTGGGCGATAACGGTCTTTACATGGTCGGCTCGCACGTCGCGCATGATTGCATCGTCGGCAACAACGTGATTATGGCCAACAATGCCACGCTCGCCGGTCACGTCACCGTCGGCGATTTCGCGATTATCGGTGGCCTTGCGGCTGTGCAGCAGTTTGTACGCATCGGCGCGCACGCCATGATTGGCGGTATGTCGGGCGTTGAAAACGACGTTATTCCTTACGGCATGGTCAAGGGCGAACGCGCTCATCTGGCCGGACTGAACATCGTCGGGCTAGAGCGTCGCCGCTTCTCGCGTGACGATATCCATGCGTTGCGCAGCGCGTATCGCATGCTGTTCTCCAAGGAAGGCACAATGGCCGAGCGCATCGATGATGTCGCCGAGCATTATGGCAATCAGGCTCTAGTGGACGGGATGATCGATTTCATCCGCTCGCGCGGCTCCCGTGCGCTGTGCCAGCCGGAAAACGAAGAATAGGGCGGGCGTAGCCGTGGACGAATATCCCAAACTTGGCATTCTGGCAGGCGGCGGGGC
>DNGD01000090.1:0-5390 GCA_003486725.1 Rhodospirillaceae bacterium | reverse complement strand
GAAGGGATCAAGGATATCATCATGATCGGGCGCGTGCGTCGTCCTTCGATTGCCGAGCTAAAGCCCGATTGGCTGACGCTGAAGCTTTTAACGAAAATCGGGATCAATGCACTCGGCGATGACGGCCTTTTGCGCGGCGTCGGCAAGGCGCTGGAAGAAGAATGCGGCGTTCGTGTTGTTGGCGTGGCGGACGTGTTCGCCGATATCCTCGCGCCTGAGGGTGCGCTCACGAAAACGCAAGTCGATGAACAGTCTGGCGAGGATATCAAACGCGCGGTCGAGATCGCAAGAACGCTGGGACAGCTGGATATCGGCCAAGCCGTGATCGTGCAGCAGGGCATTGTGCTGGGTGTTGAGGCGATTGAAGGCACCGATGCGCTGATCGCGCGCGCCGCGTTGGTGCGCCGCGAAGGTGGTGGTGGCGTGCTGGTGAAGCTGGCCAAGCCGCAGCAGGATAACCGCTTTGATTTGCCCACGATTGGCCTTGATACAGTGCAAAATGTTCATGCCGCCGGTTTGTCGGGTATTGCCGTGGAGGCGGGGCGCAGCCTGATCTTGGATCGCGAAAAAACAATCGAAGCCGCCGATATGCTCGGTATTTTTATCGTAGGGCTGCCGCAGGGTGGCGGTCATGCCTAATCACGACACGACGCAACCGCCGCTTTTCTTCCTTGTCGCGGGGGAGGCGTCAGGGGATTATCTGGGTGCGAATTTAATGCGCGCGCTGAAAAAGAAAACCGGCGGCGCGGTGCGTTTTGCCGGTGTTGGCGGCCCGCGCATGCAGGCCGAAGGGATTGATCTTCTTTTCCTGCAAAGCGATCTGGCCCATATGGGGCTGTTTGAATTGGTGCGGCATTTGCCGCTTCTAATGCGTCGTATTTGTCAAACGATTGATGCGGTGGCGATGCGCCGTCCGGCCGCGTTGATTACCATCGACTCGCCTGATTTTTCTTTTCGTGTGGCCAAAAAACTCAAGGGCCTTGGCGTTCCGCTGATCCATTATGTCGCGCCGACGGTGTGGGCGTGGCGTCCGAAACGCGCGAAGAAAGTGGCGCAGTTTCTCGATCATTTGCTCGCACTTTTGCCGTTCGAGCCGCCCTATTTCACGCGTGAAGGCTTGCCTTGCACGTTTGTTGGCCACCCGCTTGTGGAAAGCAACGCGGGGCAGGGGGATGCAAACCGCTTCCGCGCCGCCTATCATATTCCGCTCGATGCCATGCTTTTGAGTGTTCTGCCCGGCAGCCGTGTGGGCGAAGTAAAACGTCTTCTCCCCATCTTCCGCGAGACAATCTTGCGTCTGCGCGAGGCCTTTCCGAAGCTTCAGGTGGTCGTGCCGGTGGTAGAGTCCGTCGCGCCCTATGTCCAATCCGAAACCGATACATGGCCTGTGCCCGTTCATTTGACCCATAGCGACGACGATAAATATGATGCGTTCGCGGCGTCTCATGCCGCGCTGGCGTGTTCCGGCACCGTGTCGGTTGAGTTGGCTTTGGCGGCATTGCCGTCCGTGATTGCGTATAAAATCGGCAAGTTGACGGGTGCCATTTATCGCCGTCTGATCAAAACGCGCTATGCGTCGCTGGTGAACATTATGCAGGATCGCATGGTGTTGCCGGAATATATTCAGGAAGATTGCACGCCCGATAATCTGGCGCGGGCGCTCACGGATCTTTTATCGAACGATACGGCGCATTTGGCGATGAAAGACGATCTGACGTCCATTGGCGCGTGGCTGGGGCGCGGACAGTTTGTGCCGTCGGAAAAAGCCGCCGAGACCGTCTGGCACGTCGCCTTTCCTGCTGGAGACAACACATGACCCTTACGGTCCTTCAAATCATTCCCGCGTTGGGATCCGGCGGTGCCGAACAAGGCACTGTCGATATCGCCGCTGCGCTTGTTAAACGTGGCGACAGGGCGCTGATCGTTACCGAGGGCGGCTGGCGCGAGGAAACCGCACTGAATGCTGGTGCGAACGTGATTTTGCATGACGCGGCGACAAAAAATCCGGTGCAGATAATTAAAAATGCCTTCTGGCTCGCCGACCTCATCCGCCGCGAAAAGGTCGATATTGTTCATGCGCGTTCACGTGCGCCTGCGTGGAGCGCGAAGCTGGCCTGCAAGATGACGGGTCGCCCGTTTGTAACGACATTCCATGCGGCCTACAAGATTTCCGGTGCCGCTAAACGCTTGTATAATTCGGTGATGGCTTCGGCTTCTCGCGTGATCGCGGTTTCGCCTTTTATTTCCACGCATATCCGCGAGAATTACGGCGTGCCGGATAGACGCCTGCGCGTGATTGATCGCGGTCTCGATTTATCAGCGCTTGATCCGGCGGTGATTACCGAAGACCGTCTTTCCGTCTTGCGGACGGCGTGGAAGCTGCAGGAAGGGCAGAAGCCCATCATCCTGCCAGCGCGGCTTTCCGCAATCAAAGGACACGATACCGTTTTGCTGGCATTGGGAAAATTGAAGCGTCGCGGCGTGACGTTGCCGCCCGTTGTTTTTGTCGGTGACGATCAGGGGCGCGCACGCTATTCGCGCAAACTCTATGATTTGGTGGCGCATCAAGGACTGGACGGCATCGTGACTTTTGCGGGGGCGTGTTCGGATATGCCGGCGGCCTACGCGTTGGCGCAGTTGGTGTTGCAGCCCTCACGGGTTCCCGAGGGGTTTGGCCGTGTGCCGGTTGAAGCCATGGCTATGGGCGTTCCCGTGATCGCCAGTGATCTTGGTGCGATGAAGGACACGATTTTAGAAGGTCAGACGGGCTGGCTGGTTGCGCCGGAACATCCCGACGAGTGGGCGAAGGCGATCGAGCGGGCGCTGTCAATGAAGCCGGAACAACGCGAGACGATGGCCTGCACCGCGCGTGGCCATGTTGCCGCCCATTATGCAAATGAAATTATGGTTGCCAAAACCCTCGCGGTTTATGATGAATTAGCAGCGGAAAGAAAACAATGAGCGAACGTATTCTCGTCATCAAGCTTGGTGCGCTGGGCGATCTGGTTTTGTGCATGGGGGCCTTTGCTGCCATTCGTAAAGCCCATCCCGACGCCGAAATCGCGTTGCTCACCATGCCGCCTTTTCAAGGCTTCGCCAAGGATATGCCGTGGTTTGATCGCGTGATCATTGATCCGCGCCCGAAGCCTGGAGAGATAGGAAAGTGGATCAACTTGATCCGCGATGTCCGCGCCTTTGCGCCGACACGCGTCTATGATTTTCAAGGCAAACCGCGTCAGTCAATTTTGTTTCATGCGCTCGGATGGCCGGAATGGTCGGGCGCAGCACTGGGCTGCTCGCATCCCCGTGCATGGCCGCCAACACCGCAGATGCACTACACCGATTTTTTGGCCGCGCAGCTGGAGAAGGCGGGCGTAACGTTTGAGCGCAACCCCGATCTGTCTTGGTTGGCGCAGCCACTCGATATGGAGCTACCCGAAAAATTCGCGCTGCTTATACCGGGCTGCGCGCCTCAACATCCCCATAAACGCTGGCCTGCCACACATTATGCGGCGCTTGCGGACAAGCTGAAGGCGCAGGGTATAACCGTGATGGCAATCGGTACCAAGGCCGATGCCGATAGTATCAACGCCATCCGCGCCCTTGCGCCCGACGTTGTCGATATGGTCGGTAAAACGACCCTGAAACAACTTGCGACGCTTGCACGTAGCGCAACCTATGTGATTGGCAACGATACGGGTCCGACGCATCTGGCCGCCGCTGTCAGGGCGCAAGCCGTGGCGCTCATGTCGGATCGCGTGAACCCCTACTGGTCAGCACCGCGCGGCACCCGCACCACATGGCTGCAAGGCAAACCGCTCTCCGCACTTACCGTAGATGATGTTTGGCAAAAGGTCATATAAAGGTTATTATCCATATTCAACGCGTACATTTATTAATTAGCTTACGATGATCCCAACCTCGTTGATGAGGCCAGTTCATTGAATTTAATGGGGGTTAGAATGCCGCCATATCGAAAAAGAGTAGATCACGTCGTCGAACACGCCGTTTGGAGTACTTTTTGGAGGCTTGTCGACAGGCAAGTTTCTTGCAAAGGGTGCAAGCGCATCGCCTCTTCGGACGTTTGTGACATGAAAGAAAAGTCGACAAATTTTTTGTCAAACCCGTCGCTGCATCAGAAAAAAAATCTCTTGTTTTACTGGTGGAGGATACAAGACAGGCTGGTTGAAAAAGGAGAAATAGAGTTTGTTTTGTGTTCCGCCCGTCATGTTCTGGCAAACGCGGCGGCAAACTATAATTTGACGTTTATAGCGGGGACGATAATCAACAATAATTTTGAGCGATACGCTGCGACTAAGCCTTCAGTGGCCATGAGGTCCATTAATCAAGCGTGTGATAAATTGATCGAATTTGAGAGTTCTGCCAAGACGCAGTCCCTGTTTCCCCTCTCGGCCCAGAGCCGGCTGATCAGCAAGCTCACAAGCAAAAAGGTGGCAGCGAAGACTGCGCCGAAGACCCCTCAAAAATCCCGGACTACTCGGCGCGATAGTTCGGAGCTTCAGCCGTGATGGTCACGTCATGGACGTGGCTTTCGCGAAGGCCTGCGCCGGTGATGCGCACGAATTCGGCCTTGGCCTGCATCTCGGGAATGGTGCCGCAGCCGGTATAGCCCATGGCGGCGCGAAGGCCGCCGATCAACTGATGGATCACGTTGGAGACCGCGCCCTTGTACGGCACGCGCCCTTCGATGCCTTCGGGAACCAGCTTGTTGGGATTATTGCTGTCGGCCTTTTGGAAATAGCGGTCGGCTGAGCCTTCCACCATCGCGCCCATGGAGCCCATACCGCGATAGCCTTTGTACGAACGTCCCTGATACAGGATCACATCACCGGGCACTTCATCGGTACCTGCGAAGAGTGAGCCGAGCATCACGCAATCCGCGCCCGCCGCGATTGCTTTCGCAATTTCGCCCGAAAACTTGATGCCGCCATCCGCGATGACAGGAATGTTTTGCTTGGCGCAAACCGATGCCGCGTTCATCACAGCGGTGAGTTGCGGCACGCCGACACCCGCGACGATACGTGTGGTGCAGATGGAGCCGGGGCCGATGCCCACCTTGACGGCATCCGCGCCCGCGTCGATGAGTGCTTGCGCCGCGCTGGCGGTCGCAATGTTACCGGCCACGATATCCACGCCTTTGGCGGCATCGCGCACCATTTTGACGGCCTTGAGAACGCCCGCCGAATGGCCGTGCGCGGTATCGACGACGATCACATCAACACCCGCGTCAACCAACGCTTCGACGCGTTGCATCGAGTCAGGGCCGGTGCCGATAGCGGCGGCGGCGCGAAGGCGGCCTTGGCTATCTTTCGATGAATGGGGGTGCAGTTGCGCTTTCTCGATGTCCTTGACGGTGAGAAGGCCGATGC
>DNGD01000059.1:1453-6573 GCA_003486725.1 Rhodospirillaceae bacterium | reverse complement strand
GCCGGTTTGCGCTCCAGCGCTTTTTCAAGGTCAAGTTCATAAAGCGTGACGCCGCGATAAGTCAACGCGCTGGGGGTGAGCATCGGAATGTCTTGCAGCAGTTTTTCCGTTTGCGGACGGCCATGCGTTTCGACAATGCCAACGACGACATCGACGCCTTGCTTGATTTGTTCTTGCGCCGCGGCGAGCATCGCATAGGTTTTCCCGACGCCCGCGCAGCTGCCGAAGAAGATTTTTAGTCGTCCACGCTTCGCCTTTTTCTCATCGTGCTTGAGCTGATTTAACAGCTGGTCGGGATCGGGGCGCGTGTCTTGGGTCATGGTGTGCCCCCTGTTTGGCGATCCAGCGCGATGTTGAGAAGAAGCACATTCACGCGCCTCTCGCCAAGGAGGCCAAGCGTTTTTTCGGCGGTATTCGCGTCAATCAGCGCTCTAACTTGTTTAAGCGGCAGGTCGCGCGCCTTGGCGACGCGCTCGGACTGATAAAGCGCCCCTTCAAGGGAGATATGCGGATCAAGCCCACTGCCTGATGCCGTCACAAGATCGGCGGGGATCGTCCCGCTTTTGTTGTCGTGCGCGCGCGAAAGTACGGCAATGCGGTCTTTGACTTGTTGAACGTGGGCGGGATTGGCAGGGTTCAGGTTGCTGGCGCCGGATACAAGCGCATTATATGGTTTTCCTGTCGTCGCAGAGGGACGAGGCCAAAAATAACGCTCGCCGGTGAAGTTCTGCCCGACAAGTTCTGAGCCGACTGTGCGGCCTTTATACGAAATCAAACTGCCATTCGCTTCGTGCGGGAAGATGGTTTGCCCCAGCACCCACACGATGGCGGGATAGATGACTCCGATCAAAAGGGTCATCACAGCCAGAAGGGAGAGCGAGGTGCGCGTGGCTTTATGCATGGGGTGCCCCCATTGCAAGTGAGAGGAGCATGTCGATCAGTTTGATGCCGATGGCCGGAAGGGTAATACCTCCGATCCCGTAAAGGACGATATGGCGGCGCAGAAGCCGGTCTGATGACAGCGGACGGAACGTGATGCCGTGCAGTGCGAGCGGTATGAGGAACAGGATCACCAGCGCATTAAACAAAAGAGACGCAAGCACGGCGCTTTCAGGCGAGGAGAAGCCCATAAAATTTAGCGGCGCAAGAACAGGATGCGCGCTGATTAACACGGCGGGAACGACAGATAGAAACTTGCTGATGTCGCTGGCGAGGCTGAAGGTTGCCAAAGAGCCGCGCGTCATCAGCAACTGTTTGCCGATGCGGACAACCTCGATCAGCTTCGTTGGGTTGGACTCCATATCAATCATGTTGCTGGCTTCTTTGGCCTCTTGTGCACCGGATTCCATGGCCATCGCAATATCGGCTTGAGCCAATGCGGGCGCATCGTTGGCACCGTCGCCGACCATGGCTACGACGTCGCCGTCTTCCTGACGATTGCGGATAAACTTCAGTTTTGTTTCCGGCACGGCCTGCGCGATAAAATCATCCACGCCTGCCTCGGCGGCGACAGCGGCAGCGGTGAGAGGATTATCCCCCGTCATCATCACGCTGCGAATGCCCATGGCGCGAAGCACCGCAAGCCGCGCCTTGATGCCCGTCTTGATGACATCCTTCAGCTGGATAAGCCCCAGCACACGGTTGTTTTCGACAACCAGCATCGGCGTGCCGCCTTGCCGCGCGATTTGATCCGTTTTTTCGCGAATGTCCGCAGGCACCCTTCCGCCTTCAAGGGCGATTTGTGTTTGAACGGCGTCTCCCGCGCCTTTCAGGATCAGCGTCGTGGGCGTTTTAACGCCGCTCATCCGCGTGTCGGCGGAAAAGGGGATAAACGTCATCGTCTCGTCTTTTTCCGGCAGGCTCAGGCCATAGCGCGAGAGCGCCAGCGAAACGATGCTTTTTCCTTCGGGCGTGTCGTCAGCCAAGGAGGAGAGAAGGGCGGCTTTAACAAGCTGGATCGGAGGAACCCCCTCTGCCGCGAAAAAGGCAACGGCTTGGCGGTTGCCATAGGTGATGGTGCCTGTTTTATCCAGCAAGAGAATGTTCACGTCTCCCGCCGCTTCCACGGCATGGCTGGAAGTCGTCAGAATGCCAGCTTGCAAAAGGCGGCTGGCCCCCGCGATCCCGATGGCGGGCATCAAGCCGCCGATCGTTGTGGGGGTCAGGCACACGAACAGCGCGATGAGCATAATGATATCGATGTGTCTTTCACCAATCACAGAATGCGATAGAAACGCCGAGAAGGGATAAAGCGTCGCCGCCGTTATAACGAAGCAGAGCGTGGAGGCGATCAGAAAAATGTTCAGCGCCACTTCATTGGGGGAGGCTTGGCGCTTCGTGCCTTCGATCATCGCGAGCACGCGATCCAGCGTTGTTTCGCCGCGGCCTGATGTCACGCGCATGATGATCCAGTCGGATAAAACGCGCGTGCCCCACGTGACGCCACTTCGGTCGCTGTCTGCCTCGCGGATGACGGGGGCGCTTTCGCCCGTGATGCTGCTTTCGTCTACTGACGCGATGCCTTCTATGATTTCCCCGTCGGCGGGGATCATGTCGCCGCTTTCTACAAAAACAAAATCGCCTTTTTTCAGCATTGAAGCGGGCATCAGCGCATAATGATGTTTGGTGGCGGCACTTTCGATTTTCTTGGCAGTTAAGCCGCCATGCGCTTTTTTAAGGGCCGCGATTTGTGCATTGTCTTTGTCTTGAGCGTATAGTTCTGCCGCGTTTGAAAACAGGACGGTAAACCACAGCACCAGCGCCACATCGATGGCGAAGCCGACGGTTGCGGCACTTTGCGCAAAGCAGGCGGCGCTTGCCAAAATCGCGCTGACATACACCGTGAAGAGGATGGGGTTGCGGATTTGGTGACGTGGGTCAAGCCGCCGCAACGACCGTCTGAAAAGCGAAAAGGCTGTTTCGGGATTGATGAACGACATCACAATCCCCCCGCCAGATGGTAATGCTCATGCGAAAAGCCAATCAGGATCGAGGGCGCAAAGGCCATTGCCGACATGAGAATGACAAAAACAAGGACGAACACGAACAGCGGCGTCGTGGTGTTGAGCGATCGTTTCTTGTCGGGGATCGCGCCTTTTCCGGCCATTGATCCGGCCAGCGCCAGAACAGCCGCGATCACACCAAAGCGTCCGATCAGGATGCAGATGCCCAACGAGATGTTGTAAAACGGCGTGTCGGTATTAAGTCCGCCAAGGCCGGTGCCATTGTTATTGCTGGCGCTTGAATAAGCATGAAGGATATCGTTGAACGCCTGTGCGTGCGGGCTTGTCGTGGCTTCGTGTGCGTCAGGCAACAAGACGGCCAACGCTGTCGTGCCAAGGGCGAACAGAACGGGGATAATGATAATGATCGAGATCATCTGCATCTCGAACACGCCGATTTTCTTGCCCAGATAGGACGGCGTTCGGCCAATCATCAGTCCGGCAATAAACACCGTCAACAAGACGTAGGCTAACATCACATAGAGGCCAGAGCCGACGCCGCCGAAGATAATCTCGCCGATATGAATAAGGAAGAGCGAGGCTGCAGCCGAGAGCGGCAGGAAGGAGGCCAGCGCCGCGTTCGTCGTGCCGCCTGAGGTTGCGGTTGTCAGTGTCGCCCACAGGCTTGATCCCGTCGTGCCCCAGCGAAGTTCCTTACCCTCCATATTACCCAAGCTTTGATCGATGCCCATCGGCGCGAGGAGAGGATTGCCACCTTGCTCCACCGCAGCAATATAGAGGGAGAAGGGGATAAAAAGTAGAACCATCGCGGCGAGAATAGCTACGCCTTGCTTCATGTTGCCGGTCATCTTGCCATAGGTGATGCATGAAGCAGCGGGGATAAGAACCATGGCTAGCATTTGGAAAAAGTTACTCAGCGGTGTGGGGTTCTCGAGCGGATGGGCGGCATTTGCCGCGTAATAGCCACCGCCATCAGTGCCTAGCTGCTTGATCGCGCCGACGGAGGCTATGGGACCCGTTAGAATTGTCTGTGCAGAGTCCGGCTCCAGTGTCGAGAAAAGTTGCAGGCCCCCGAAGGTTTGCACGACGCCTTGCGAGATCAGGAAGAGGGCGAACAGGATGCAAGCGGGAAGCAGGAGATAAAGCGTTGCGCGGACGGTATCGACCCATACATTGCCGATGGTCGTGGTGCGATCGCGGGTCAGGCCGCGCGTCAGTGCCATAAGAACAGCGAGGCCGACGGCGGCGGACAGGAAGTTTTGCGTCGTAATCCCGATCATCTGGGAAAGCGCCGAGAGCGTAACCTCTGGCGCCGTGGCTTGCCAGTTTGTACCGGTGATATATCCCGTCGCGACATTGAAGGCGACATCCGCATCAACTACAGGATAGGCTTGGAAAAGGAGGATCAGGAAAAGGGAGGCGCCGCAGTAAAAGGAAAAGACCAGCGTGTTAACCGTATATTCCTTCCATCCCATTTCATGTGTAGGGTCGATGCAGCATAGGCGGTAGAAGGTCTTTTCAACGGGTTCTATCAGCCTTGATAGAAAGGTTCGCTCGCCGGCAAAGACGGCAGCCATGTACAGGCCAAGCGGCCTGACGGTCAGCGCAAGGCACAGCNNAAAAAAGCGCGAACTGACCCCACCATGATGCTGGAATGTCCCAGAAATTCATGGAAAATACTCCGGCTTCAGCAGCGCCACGAACAGATAGGCCAGCAGAAACAGGGTCGCAAAGGCGGCTAGGAAGATCATCGGGCGGCGATTTCCGTGTGGAAAACAGGGGGGAGGGGGCAGGGACGGGATTCTTCTTAAAGTTATAGCCGTAAAGCGCTGATTCCGGCAAGCCGGTCACGAAAAAGAGGTTCCCCCATCGAAGGCTTGATTTTTTTGGGCTTTTCGGGTCATCTAACGACCTTTAATGCCGGATTCGGAAAGAATGACGTCGCTCAAACAATCATCGTTGGCCAAACAGCGCGAAGAGCGCGCCGCCGCCGCCATGCGCGAGAATTTGAAGCGACGTAAACAGCAGCAACAGGCGCGCGCCTCCCAAAAACCGGAGAGCGCCGCCCCTAAAAAGGAAGAGTGACAGCATGTCCGTTATGCCCGATCATTGGATCCGCAAGCAGGCTCTTGAAAAGCAGATGATTGCGCCGTTTGA
>DNGD01000059.1:0-1422 GCA_003486725.1 Rhodospirillaceae bacterium | reverse complement strand
AATTTCTCGGAAGACAGCTTCGTGAACCGCAAAACCGATGTTTGCGTGATCCCGCCGCATTCTTTCGTTCTGGCGCGCACGGTGGAATATTTTAAAATTCCGCGCGATGTTCTGGTGATCTGCCTTGGTAAATCGACCTATGCGCGGTGCGGCCTGATTGTGAATGTCACGCCGTTAGAGCCGGAATGGGAAGGCCACGTGACGCTGGAGATTTCGAACACCACCCCGCTTCCCGCGCGCGTCTATGCGAATGAGGGATTGTGCCAGTTTTTGTTCTTGAAGGGCGATAGCGACTGCGAAGTGTCCTATGCCGACAAGGGCGGGAAGTATATGGGGCAGACGGGCGTGACGTTGGCACGGATGTAATCCATTTTTGCCATACTGGGCTGCAAATTGGGTTTTCTTGCGCTTCCGGTGCTCACGTACTTAAACGTACGCTGCGCGCCGGTTCTCAGAAAACCGCAATTTTCGCCGCAGTCTGACGAAAATGATACCAGTATATAGAAATGGATAGTTGAATGGACCAAATGATCATTCGCGGTGGGAACCCGCTGAACGGCAAAATTCATATCAGCGGGGCGAAGAACGCCGCGCTGCCTTTGCTGACCGCCAGCTTGCTGACGGACGAGGTGTTGACGCTTGGCAACGTGCCACAGCTGGCCGATATCGCGACGATGGGCAATCTCCTTGGCCAGCATGGCGCAAGCCTCGGTCTTAATGCGGGGAAGGGCGGCGGCCATACCGTCCAGCTTCACGCCAAAAACATCACGAACACAACCGCGCCTTATGATCTGGTGCGCAAAATGCGTGCGAGCATTCTGGTGCTGGGGCCGCTCGTTGCGAGGTGCCGTGAGGCCAAGATTTCGTTGCCCGGTGGCTGCGCCATCGGCACGCGCCCTGTGGATCTGCATATCGCGGCGCTGGAGAAAATGGGCGCGATCATTACGATTGAAGATGGCTATATCAACGCCGCCGCGCCGCAAGGCTTGAAGGGCGCAGAGATTACCTTTCCCATGGTGACGGTGACGGGGACTGAAAATATCCTGATGGCGGCGACTTTGGCCAAGGGCGAAACCGTTTTGAACAATGCGGCGCGGGAGCCTGAAATTGGCGATCTCGCCGAATGCCTTGTGAAAATGGGCGCCCAGATTGAAGGGATTGGTACGGATTGCCTACGCATACAGGGTAAGGATCGCCTGCATGGTGCGCGCCATGACGTGATTGCGGATCGCATTGAGGCTGGCACCTTTGCGATGGCCGCTGCGATCACCAATGGCGATATGGAATTACTTGGTGCGCGGATGGATGGCCTCAAGAGCGTGTTCGACGTGCTCGCCAAGGCCGGCGTGATGGCCGAAGAAACGGCGGACGGTATCCGCGTGCGCCGTGCGAAGGATAAGCTGATCGGTGTCGATGTGATGA
>DNGD01000053.1:11841-13529 GCA_003486725.1 Rhodospirillaceae bacterium | reverse complement strand
TTTGACGGATCAGGAAATCGCGGCAAGGACCGCGCTGGACAGTGTTGTTGGCCTGATCGATGCGCTTCATATCAAGCGGCAATTGGTGGAATATCCGGAAGTCGAGCGGCAGATCGCGTTTGCTGATTGTCTCGTGTTGAACAAGGCTGATCTCGTGGATGCGGCAGAGCAAACGGCGCTTATCGCCTTGATAAAAAAGATAAATCCGTTCGCCTCGGTGCATGTCGCGACGCGGGGCGAGGTGCCTTTGGAAGAGATTTTGGGGCAGGGCAGCTTCGCGATGGAGGCGGTGGCCGACAAATTAACAGCGATAAATGATGGGGAAAATCAAGATGATACTGCCGCGTCAGCGCCCGCGTTTCATCATGATAGCGCGATCACCAGCCTGTCTTTGATGACCGAGGAGCCGCTCGATGGCAACAAAATCCAGAACTGGCTGGGTGAACTCGCCGCGCAAAAAGGCGCGGATTTGCTGCGTTATAAAGGGATTTTCAATGTGGCGGGCGAGGAAAACCGCATCGTGATCCAAGGCGTGCAGATGATGCTGGAAGGCGGGGCGCTCTCGCCATGGCCGGAAGGGGCGCGGCGGGTCAGCCGCATGGTTATCATTGGCCGCAAGCTGGATGAAGCGGCGCTGCGCGATGGTTTTCTGGCCTGCGTGAAATAGACGCGCGGCATTGTAATGCATTGATTATGCGTAGAGAATGCGCCAAGGCGACCCTGAAAATCGCGTCATTTTGCACGTTCTTTTCAGCTTCATTGCGCGGTGAGGGCGCGACTGAGCCACCGGCGGCCATTTTTTAGGCAATCATACCTATGTTGCCTATTTTTTAGGCAGAATCAGGCCGAAATATAACATATATGTTATATTCGAACCGAGTTGTTATAACATATACGTTATGAATCCTTGTGGTTTTTGGTCTGGTTTACGCGCCGCGTCGCGCCTTTTTGCGTGGTGCTAATGCCCTGTTTGGGGTGGGGAGAGGTTATCCGCCTTCGCTGCCTTGCAGCTACGGCGCGACAAGGAGGTTGGAGGTTAGAGGGTGGGGGGGTGGGGGCTCTCGTCTTTCTTCACACCCTTCCTGTCCTCCCGCACTCTCCGCTCGTCATCCCGCACAAGCGACGCGCAGCGCACGTCGTGCTGATGCGGGATCCAGACTGACTCGCCGCCCGCGACGTTGACCGACATTTCATAAGGGATAGGCCCACTGGATCCCAGATCAACTTTCTTTCGTCGCTTCGCGCCGAAGAGAAAGTTTTCTGGGATGACGAAAGGGGAGAGAGCGGGAGGATGGCTAGGTAGCGCGAAAGAAAAAATCGTCTTCCCGCACGTAGCGTCACGGAAGTGACGCGCAGATGCGGGATCCAGATTAAGTCTCTTTGTTCAGATGAAATGTATTTTGCGGGTTTGAAAAATCAGCTTTCAATCTGGATCCNNTCTTCCCGCACGTAGCGCCGCAACGCGGCGCGAAGATGCGGGACCTCGAGATTGTTGTACACCGATCTTTGCGGCAGTCCCTGTGAGGGTTGCTTTTTTTCGATCCTTCTTTCTCAGCACGCTCGGGATACCGCATCTCGCGTCTAGCGCAACGCGCTATCCGCTGCGCGGGAAGACGCAAAAGGGAAGCGCGAGAAGATGAAGGTTATGTAAGAGGCCCAACACATTCGTCATTCCCGCGAAAGCGGGA
>DNGD01000053.1:2663-11818 GCA_003486725.1 Rhodospirillaceae bacterium | reverse complement strand
GACGTGGCGCGGCTGGATCCCCGCTTTCGCGGGGATGACGAAGAGAGAATGTGCGGGAAGACGAGAAGGGGCAAAACGCGCTCATTAGACATAAGAAATTATTCTGTCTAATTGGGAAATAGAATTTGAGACTGAAAACATAGACGATGGAGGAGCCATTAAACGCAGGCCTTACCGCTGCTTCTGGCCTACCTGTTTCAGCAATCAGGATCGAACGATTGGTTATGCAAATTAGTTAAATAATTCATCCACAAGGTCTGCGTTTAAGCAGAACCGATCAATTTGATTTTTGTTAAAATCTTCGCTTTCGACAATTTCTTTAGGAATAAGGAATATTTGACAACGATCCAACTTTAATTCATCCCCTTCGCCGTCTAATTTTACGAAAGCCAATATATGATACATTCGATTTTCAGGAGATATAAAAGAACCGTCAACAGCTGTGGTTTTAACTTGAATAGCCTTAAATACGTCCCCTTTGACTCCAATAAGATCATTTCCTGAGTCTGCCAATGGTGCACTTGCTTGAACGCCATATTGGAACAGCCTTAGTTGAACTAATAGCTCCCCTGTTGTTCCTGTTATAATTTTTGAGGATAATGGGTTCATAATGATTGTGCTTTATTTTTAAGCATAGTTCGACATTCATCAGGCTTGCGTCTCAGGCTCTTCGTGAAATGACTTGTTCTTTTATATCCTGTGTCCATTAAGGGTGGCCCCCCTCAGTGTCTCTCTTTTCACGAACAAACGGCAACTGCTTGAATGTCAGTCCCATTAAAGAGAGAAAATTTTGTTGATTTAACGCCTGATCTTGACGCAGTTGAAATGCGCCTACAACTGATACAGCCAATAATGTTCCGATAATTACTATCGGCAAGATGAATGGATCAACCACCTTCGACACAACCAAAATTCCTGCCATAATCATTAGAAAGGAAGCGAGGTAAAAGGAGCCAGATATCCAGGGATTTGATGAAGCATGCTTTTGGAATTTTTGGGACATATGTAGCGGCTCTCGCTTTTGTAGTTTTTCAGCAGCAGGAAAAAGCATGCCTTCTTTATAGGGAAAAAAGAAACAGCCGTCTTTACGATTGGTGGTAACTATCATTTCATTGCGACGTTCAATATTGAAATTGTAGCCTTCATCCCATATGCCGTGATAGCAACCAAGTGCATAGCAATCGTGAAGCCATGAGTAATCACGGTTGCGTATAGAATCCCTTTCGTCAGCAGTAATGGCGAACTTGTTAGGATTGGAATGTTTCATTATAAAATGGCAGTTGACACAAGCTTCCTTGGGTGATGATTTCATGACATTCAATTAATTGAGCCTCCCAAAAGCTAAATAACCGATAGCAAGTATCGGTGTCTTGTTACAACACGCTTCGAAAAACCTACAATAACCGAAATGTGTTTGCAATAACCCATTATTTCTTGTGGAAATCTCGAAGGGGCTTCTTTCTTGTGTTTCTCTCAATCAAACAACGCCGCCAATTGTTCCGTCATCGTGCCGCCGAGTTGGTCGACATCGGTGATCGTGACGGCGCGGCGATAGTAACGCGTCACGTCGTGGCCGATGCCGATGGCGACCAGCTGCACGGGCGAGCGCGTTTCGATCCAATCGATCACGCTGCGCAGATGAAGCTCCAGATAATTGTTCGGGTTGACCGACAGCGTCGCGTCATCCACGGGCGCGCCGTCGGAAATCACCATCAGGATGCGGCGATTTTCGCTGCGCGTCATCAGGCGGCTATGCGCCCACAGCAGCGCCTCGCCATCGATGTTTTCTTTAAGGAGGCCCTCGCGCAGCATCAGGCCGAGATTGATGCGTGCGCGCCGCCACGGCATGTCGGCTTTTTTGTAAATCACATGGCGCAGTTCATTGAGGCGTCCGGGGCGCGCTGGTTTGCCTTCCGCCAACCACGCCTCGCGCGCGCGCCCGCCTTTCCAGCTGCGCGTGGTAAAGCCCAGCACTTCCGTCTTCACGCCGCAGCGCTCCAAGGTTCTTGCCAGAATATCCGCGCTGGTGGCGGCCAGCGTAATGGGACGCCCGCGCATCGAGCCGGAATTGTCGATGAGGATCGTCACGATGGTGTCGCGAAACGGCGTTTCTTTTTCGGTTTTGAAGGACAGCGGCAACATCGGATTGGCCACGATGCGGGCGAGGCGCGCGCCGTCCAGCGTGCCTTCCTCCAAATCAAACTCCCATGCGCGAAGCTGCTGCGCCATCAAACGCCGTTGCAATTTGTTCGCCAGACGGATGATGATGTTTTGCACATGCCGCATTTGATAATCGAGCAGGCGGCGCAGGCGTTGCAACTCGGCGGGCGGGCACAGTTCCTGCGCCTCGATGGTTTCATCGAACGTCGCCGTATAGGTGCGGTACGTCGTGACGGGCCCCTTGGTCGCCTCGGCTTGGCTGGAAGAGGCTGTGGCGTCGGGATGTTCTTCCTCGCCTTCCTCTTCCTCGGGGGCATCAAGCGCAACGGCTTGCGAAGATTGGTCTTCGTCTTCCTCCTCCTCATCTTCCGACAAGGCGGTCGTTGATTGGCGCTCTTCCTCTTCTTGCTCCGGCTCCGGCGGCGTGTTTTCTTGCGGCGCTTCGGTCGGTTGCGTTTTGGGCGCATTCGACTCCGTGTCGTCTTCTTTTTCGATCAGCTCCAGCGCGATCATCAGGCGATGCACTTCACCGGCATAGGCTTTTTGATCCGACAGAAGTCCGCGCAGTTTTTCCCAATGCGGCGACAGACGCGCATCCAGAAACGGCTTCCACAACGCCACGGCCTCGCGGCCAATCGGCGGAATGGGCTGGCCGCCCAGCGCTTCATGCGCGATGAGATGCAGCACGTCGGCCAGCGGCGCATCGGCTTGTGATTTCGCTTCGCCAAAGCCCTTTTGCTCGCAATGTGTGGCCAGCGCCGCGCCGATATTGCTGCCCAGACCCGGTAGACGCACGGCACCCAATGCCTCGCATCGCGCTTGCTCCAGCACATCGTGAATTGCCGCCGCTTGTTTTTCCGCAGGCCGTTGTTTGCCGTGAATCTTGGCGTCGTGATAGCGCAGCCTTACGGCGGCCGCATCGGCGATGCCGCGCACGAGCGCGCGATCTTTTGCGGGCAGCGCCGGAGACGGCTCAGGGATTTTGACGCGGTTGCCTAACAGACCGACTGAGGGATTATTGCCACCATGTTCGAACGCAACCTCGATCTCCGCGCGGTGGCCGATGGCTTTGATCGCCGTCGCCGTCGCACGTTTGAAAAGATCGGCAGGATGCTCGGTGGTGGTCATGGGGGTGAGAGGTTAGGGGTTAGAGGTTAGAAAAGTACGTCTTCACGCACTTCCCCTTATCGTCATCCCGGGGAAATTTTCTCTTCGCGGCGTATGCCGCGAAAGAAAATTGAACCCGGGACCCAGACTGACTCGCCGTTTTGTAATGTCGGCCAACGTCACTAACGGAAAGTCCCACTGGGTCCCTCGCCCATTTTCTTTCGTCGCTTCGCGCCGAAGAGAAAATGTCGTGGGATGACGAAAAGAGGGAAGCGCGAAAGTGGACATCCGGTTCTCTTTTGTTTTTTATTTCTTTCAACGCATCAATCCCGCACATCGTGGCGGGTGGTGAAGGTCAGCTCTTCATTCATGCAGCGTTGATAGAACTCGGCGATCGCGGGGCGCTCGGCCTCGTCGCACTTGTTCAAAAAGCTGAGACGGAACGCGGTCGCCGCATCGCCGAAGATGTCGTAGTTCTCCGCCCACGTGATAACGGTGCGCGGCGACATGACGGTCGCGATGTCCCCGTTCATAAAACTTTGGCGCGTGAGATTGGCGAGCGCCACCATTGCGGCGATTTTCTTTTTCTTCGCCGCGCCCGCAAAGGACGGCACCTTGGCTTGCACGATCGCGATTTCCTCGGCTTCGGGAAGATAGTTCAGCGTCGCGACAATGTTCCAGCGATCCATCTGGCCTTGGTTGATCTGTTGCGTGCCGTGATAAAGGCCGGTGGTGTCGCCAAGGCCGACGGTGTTCGCCGTTGCAAACAAACGGAACGCGGGGTGCGGCACGATCACGCGGTTTTGATCGAGCAGCGTGAGCTTGCCTTCGACTTCCAAAACGCGCTGGATCACAAACATCACATCGGGGCGACCGGCGTCATATTCATCAAACACCAAAGCCGCCGCGTTTTGCAGCGCCCACGGCAAGATGCCTTCGCGGAATTCGGTAATCTGGTGGCCGTCCTGAATGACAATCGCATCCTTGCCGATCAGATCAATGCGACTGATATGGCTGTCTAGGTTGACGCGAACGCACGGCCAGTTGAGGCGCGCGGCGACTTGCTCGATATGCGTGGATTTGCCGGTGCCGTGATAGCCTTGCACCATCACGCGGCGGTTATGCGCAAAGCCCGCCAAAATCGCGAGCGTCGTATCATGATCGAAGCGATAGGCGGGATCGATCGCGGGCACGTGATCGTCGGTCGCGGAAAATGCCGGCACTTGCCAGTCCGACTCGAGGCCAAAGACGGTGCGGACCGAGACGGTTTGATCAGGCGTTTTGAGGGCGGCCAATGGCGATGTCATCTTTTGGTTTCCTTAAATGAAGTCACGACGTCTTTTTAGCATAATATTCTTTGATTGTCGTGAAGGCTTGCTGGATTTGGCAGAATTCGCTGTGATCGTTTTTGGCGCCCGCCGTCAGGCAATACTTCGCATCGGGATGGATGCGCTTGGCCAGCGCGCGGTACCGCGCCTTCACAGCGGCCAGCGTCAGCGGCGGTTTCAGATTCATCAGCGCGAAGGCGGCCAAAACAGCCGCGGGATAGAGTATTGGCGGGTTTTTTCGTGTCGCCGTGTGTCGAGCGGCGAGAGGTCCCTTGCCAAACGGCCAGCTGGGGCGCTCCCACACCGTATCAAGGCGAATCAGTTTCTCGATCTCGCCGTTCGCAAGGCCTTTAAAAGCGTTCCATCGGGCGTTGTGCAGACGGACATGTTCCAGACAAAGCCAGACATAGGTGCGCGGATTCTGCGGGCTTTCCGGCGCTTTAAAACACCCTTCTTTGGTGCAGCCTGCCTCATCGCATAAACGACGCGGTGAGGGGTCTGTATGTATGTTTCCGGTTCGCATGGGTCTCTGTCATGGAGCATAAAAGTCAATAATTCAAGGCAGTTGATTCACTTTGAAAAACGGATGGATAAAGGCAAGGCAAGCCCACCCTTATAGCAACCTGCGGTTGTGTAACCATAACAATAGGTTGGGGATTGGGCGTTGGGTATTGTGGCATAAGAACATGATATATAGAAATAAAACGGATGTTGCATTTTCCGACTTGATATACCCATACGTGTATATATAATGGCATGCACATACACGGATAGTATGTAATCAGGAACGCGAAAACACTCAAAATGGAGAGAGTTATGCCCTCTGTGTATGACGCCAAGATCCCCGCTAGAGTTCCGAATCAGTTGTTGTCGAAAGAGCCGTCCATGTCTTCCAAAGAAAAAAGCGGCCTTGTCAGCCGGAACGTCACCATCGGCGCTCATCGCACCAGCATTCGTCTTGAACCGGACATGTGGAACGCTTTGCGCGATATCTGCCGCCGCGAGCATGTGACCATTCACGACATTGCGACGGTTGTTTCCGTGCGCAAGGCCTCCGGATCCTCTCTTCCCGCCGCGATGCGCGTTTTCGTGATGGCTTACTTCCGTATGGCCGCCACCGAAGAGGGGCATAGCCTTGCCGGTCATGGCCCCGGTGGGGCTTATATGTTCTCGTTGGCTGAAAAGCGCAGCGAGGAACAGGATAACGCCGATTTCGCCCCTCTTGGTGGAAATGAAAAACTGTCAGCTCGCAAGTAGCCCCCGTGGTTGATTAATGGCTGTTGACCGCTGTGCCCGCCTTGGGCGGTCGCTGTTGGCCGTGGAAGCCCCCCCCGTGTGATCCAGCGTGTGATCCAGCGCAAATCTCGCGCATAAGTTAAAAAATCATTTAACCAGACGTCTATTCGGTGTTTGGCGCAAAGGCATCGGGTCTTTTTGCAAAACCGGCCCAATTACGGGGTTTGGTAACGATTTTTTTATGTTCTTCAGGCACTTTCTCTGGGTTCTCAAGAATGGGAAACAAAAGAGAAAGAAGGAGCCCCCATGCCTGTAGATATGAATATGAATGTTCTGATCGTCGACGACTATAAGACGATGTTGCGTATTATCGAAAATTTGCTCAAGCAACTTGGCTTTAAAAATGTCGTACAGGCAACCGACGGTTCCATGGCGCTCAAGGTGCTCCGTGAAGGCAGCTATGGTCTGGTCATTTCGGATTGGAATATGGAGCCGATGACAGGCCTCCAGCTTTTGAAGGAAGTGCGCGCCGACGCCAAGCTTAAAGGCACGCCGTTCATCATGGTCACCGCGGAAAGCAAGGTTGAAAACGTCGCCGCCGCGAAAGAAGCGGGCGTGAACAACTATATCGTCAAACCGTTCAATGCGGAAACCTTGAAAACAAAAATCTCTGCCGTTCTGGGCGCTTTCTAAGCGTTAGGCACTTTTCAGGCAGGCCCCTTATTTTGGAGATCGTCGATGAATGATGCGGAAAGACTGGCAGCGCTAGAGACCAACCTGCACAAGAAAATTCGTGAGGCCAGCAGCTTGGTGCAGAACCCGATGTCTGCCGAAGACATTACGGGCATTGTGCGCGAGGTTGTTTCAAGCCTGACGGGCGACGTCTCTGTTTCGGATCTGAAGTTCTACGCGGAACTGGAGGAGCTGGCTACCTATATCCGCCATGCCAAGACGGAAATCGCCGAGATCAAGCCCAAAGAAATCAGCGCGAGCCATATTCCGCACGCGACGGATGAGCTGGATGCCGTCGTCGGCGCGACGGAAGAGGCCACCAACAAAATTATGGATGTTTGCGACACCATCGGCGCGATTGCCGGTAATTGCACGCCCGAGGTCAGCGAGCAGCTTGTCGATTGCACCACGCGAATCTTCGAAGCCTGTAATTTTCAGGACATCACCGGCCAACGCATCACAAAGGTCGTCCAGACGTTGAAATATATCGACTCGAAGGTCGAGGCGCTGTTGAAGGCGCTGGGTGAAGAAATCCACCACGAAGGCGGCGAAGTGCAAGGCGGCATGTCTGACAAGGACATTGAAAAGAAGCTGCTCAACGGCCCCCAACTGCCCCAAAACGCGATCAATCAGGACGAGATCGACCGCCTGATGTCGGATATGTAAGAACGCCCCCATAATCCCGTCTCGGTGCCCGCTTTTCCGCCGTAGCACCCGTCTTCCCGCACAGCGTCTGCGCCTTGCGTCAGACGCGTGATGCGGGATCTTGAGCGCGTTGAGAGCAGCCGGAATAGCGGATATCCTTGATGGATCCCGCCCTTCGGCGGGATGACGGTAAAGGGAAAAGAGCAACCGGAATAGCGGATAGCATGCGTGTGACGATCTCGGGATCCCGCATCTTCACTCCCGCGCTTACCCGCGCGGTCGTTTCGTGCGGGAAGACGCGATGGTTGTTATCTTTCCACGGCGCCCGTCTCGGCTTTGGCTTTTTCCGATGATAGCGAGGGAGGTTTGGCCTCCTTCGATAAAAAAACGAGCAAAACTCCCTTCTTGATAAGAAATTCTGCGCCGGTTCTTAAAAAACAGACTGCATTTTCCAGTGGCATGTATTATATGGTTAAAACCTCTCTTAACCATGTCTTTCGCTATGGCGCGATGGCCCTCTTTATTTCTGGTTAGTCTGGCTGCGTTTTCAATAACGTCGGCCTCGTCTTTGGCTGTTCGGGCGGCCCCTGAAGCCACAGGGCCGACCACGGGTCAAGTGCCCCAGAATGCGCCGGAAAAGGCTGCTGAAAAGACACTGGCGCCGGTGCAGGCTCCCCTTAAATCCATTATGGTGAGGACGGGCGAGCACCCGACTTTCGAGCGCGTGGTCTTCGATGCGCCGCGCGGCATGACGTACAAGATCAGCCGCGAGGCGTCCAGCGTGACGATTCGTTTTTCGACGCCGGCCAAGGCCGTTTTGCCGCGCTCACAGTTAACGAAAATCAAAAACCTTCGCGTCGTTTCCTCGATTGAGGAACCTTTGGCGGTCGCCTTCACCGTTTCGCCCCGCGCCATGCTCAAGGATTTTATGAGCGAGGCGTCGGTTGTGATCGATGTGTCAGGCGAGGCCGCGCCTAATGTGCCGGTTCCTGCCGCCGCCGCGCCTGCGGAAAAAATCGCGGAAAAAGTCGGCGACACCGCAACGAAGCAACCAGAGATCAAGGGCGCTGAAGTCAAAACGCTGGAGACGAAACCGGCGGAGACAAAACCGGTAGAGACAGCGCAGGCCGGTTCCCCTACGCCAACGCCACCGACAGCTGAACCATCCGAGAAGGCCGAGGACGAAGCGCCTGATATGTCAGAGGCATTTATTGCCGCAGCGACGGGCGAGTTTCCCTCTTTACCACAAGGCGACACCACGGCACCGGCACCTGCCGCCGCGCCCGTTGCCGCGGTTGAAGAAAAAATCGAGACACCGAAAGCGCCTTTGTTAAATTGGCCACCCGCCGCCACGCCCGCGATGGATGAAAAAACGGCGACGGCGATTCAGGCGATTGCCGGTGAGCAACCACCTAAGCCCGTCGCCATTCTGGATCCCAAGATTCCCGTCGGTGCGGCGATTTTCGCGCGTGCCGGTTATGTGACGATTTTGTTTGATCGCAAGCTGGCGGGCGATTCGCTCATCACCTCCCCCGCGCCGCGCGTCAAGATGGAGCCGTTGGAGCTTTACAAAAACACCGGCTTCCGCATCGCGATCCCCGATAACATCAGCGTCCGCGCCACGCGCAAGGACACGGCATGGGAAATCTATCTGGTGCGCGCCAAGGAAACGGCACCGCTTTCTACCGAGTTTATCTCGCAGCCGAATTTCGCGCTGGGCGCGCGTTTGCTGTTGCCGTCGGCCAGCCCGCCGGAGCCTGTGGTGGTGCGTGACCCCGTGGCGGGCGATGATTTGATCGTGGTGCCGCTCAGGGAAACTGGCGCATTCACGGTGAAAAGAAGACTCTCTGATTTTCTGGTTGTTCCGGCGGCGCAGGGGTTGGTCATCAAGCCGTGGCATGAAAAAGTCACGGCGCGCATCGTGCCGGACGGCATCGAAATATCGGC
>DNGD01000053.1:0-2561 GCA_003486725.1 Rhodospirillaceae bacterium | reverse complement strand
GAGCGCGTTCTGGCGCGGCTTGATCTGGCGCGTTTCTATTTTGCCCATGGCATGGGATTTGAGGCGCTGTCCATTTTAGAGCATGTGAGTAAGGCCTTGCCGGAGATCGAGGTGTATCCTGATTTTCTCGCGCTGCGCGGCGGCGCTCGCCTTTTAACGGGGCGCGTGCCGGACGGGATGCAGGATTTGTCTCACGAGTCGCTGAAGGAACAACCCGATGTGGTTTTGTGGCGCGGCGTGGGTGCTGCTCTTTTGCGCGACTGGAAAGCTTCAGGAGAACTGTTCGATCTGTCCATCGACGCGTTTTATGGCTATCCCGAACCGCTGCGCACGCGCTTTATGTTGCTGGCTGTCGAAGCGGCGATCGCCACCGACAGTGACAAGGCGGCCTCTGAATGGTTGGCGCGGATCGAGGAAAAGGAATACCCCGTCTCCGCCAAGCCCGCCGTCCGGTATTTGCGAGGCGTTTTGTATAGCAAGGCGGGGCATGCCGAGCTTGCCGAAAAACTGTGGCGACAGGTTGCGCGCGGCACAGACAGACTGTACAAAATCCGCGCCGAGTTGGCGCTGGTCGATCTGGGGGTCGCCACGAAATCATTGACGCCGGCGCAGGCAGTCGACCGTCTGGAAGGGCTTCGCTTCGCGTGGCGTGGCGATGATCTGGAATTTGATATCCTAAGGCGTCTGGGCGGCTATTATCTGGAGGCCAAGGATTTCAAGGGTGGGTTCGCCGTTCTGACGCAAGCGTTGAGGCTGTTCCCATCATCGGTGCAAGGCACAACCTTGCGCGGGCAGATGGTCAAGACGTTCCATGATATCTATATGACGGAACTGGGCGGCGATCTCTCGCCGATCGACGCGCTGTCGCTTTACACGGATTACAAGACGCTGATCCCTGCAGGGGAAGAGGGCAACGATGTTCGCCGCAATCTGTCCGAGCGTCTTGTTGACATCGATTTGTTGGATCAGGCCAGCAAGCTGCTTGAGGATCTGATCAAGAACAGCACGAAGCCGGAGGAGAAGGCGAGAACGCTCTCGCGTCTTGCGGGCATCAAGCTGCTGGATCACAAGGCCGATGCGGCGCTGGCTCTTCTGGATCAAAGTCAGGCGGATGTGGCGACCTTGTCGCAAGAGATTAAGGATGAACGCCAGCTGCTTCGCGCGCGGGCACTGTCCGAGACCGGCAAGTATCAGGAAGCGTTGGCCGTGCTGCCTGCAGGGAGCGGACAGTCAACCTTGTTGCTGCGCGCCGATATGGCGCTGCGTGCCAAACAGTGGGGCGATGCAACCAAGGCGCTGATGGAACTGGTCGGGCCGCCGCCCAAGGCGGGCGCGGCCTTGCGTGAGGAGCAGGCGCAGTGGCTGATCCATGCCGCGATTGCCATGGCGCAGAATGCGGACTTTACGGGGCTGGACAAACTCGCGAGCGATTACAGCACGGCGATGGATAAAACCTCTAAAGCCAACCTGTTCCATGTGCTAACGCGGCCTGAAAAAATGACCCAGATGAAGGATATTTACGCCGCGCAGAGCCGTTTGACCGAGGTGGATATGTTCCGCGGCGTTTTGGACTCCTATCGGAAAGACAAGAAAAACTAAGGCTTAGGCCAGAATCCTCATCTTTTTAATTAAATATTAACTCTTATCGCGCAATTCGCTGGTAATCTTATTCATTTCGAAACCATTATCAGTCATAATGAGGCTATTGAGAAATTCATAGTTGATGGAGTTTGATATGACATCGATAGGACCTGCCGTTCAGCAGGGTATCATTTCTACGCAAGTCGAACGTGTCGTCAATGACAGGCCAATGACTGCCGAAGCCCCAAGGCCTGTTGCTGAGGTCACGCCTCCTCCTCCGGTTGAGACGGGACGGGGCGCCGAGGTTGATACGTCGGCATAAGACGGGTGTAGAGCGGCGCCATGGCCTCAGGCGATGGCGTTTATGCGGGCGGTCATCGTTTTGACCGCTCGGCCGCGGCGGGGGATTTCCCCGCCGGCGAAGAGGGACAGGCTCCTGCGCCACCGCGCGGAGCCTTTTTTGTTTGCGCTTGCGCATTGATGAATTAAAACTGCCGCCAACTTCTTGAACGGTGATCCTTTATGTCTTCCTCATCCGGTTTTCTGCGCCATATCCATACTTGCACGCACTGCAATCTATCGCTCTTCATGCCTCTCGTTGTCGGCGGGCAACGTGTCGGCGCAGTGCGGCGCGAATTGTCGCTTTTGGTGGGGCAGGTGGATGGCTTTGCCGTGATTGACGACCAGCTGCATTTAAACCCTGCCCACGATGCGCTGGAGCCGCGCACAGTGGCGTTGTGGCAGGCCTCGCGCCTCCTGTCCGAACATCATGACGTGCCCCTGCACGGCGAGATATACCCCGTTATCGAGAAATGGGGCGATGTGCCTCTGGCGCGGATTGACCGCGCCGCGATCCCATGGTTCGGCTGCAAGGGCTTTGGCGTGCATGCGAACGGGTTTGTGCGCAAGGCGGACGGAATCCATCTGTGGGTCGCGAAGCGCGCGCTGGATCGCCGCATCGATCCGGGCAAGCTGGACAA
>DNGD01000155.1 GCA_003486725.1 Rhodospirillaceae bacterium | reverse complement strand
TTTTGGGGCAGGCGGGATCCCGCGCTTATAGCAATCCGTGGGGAAAGCCTGTGAATGTTGTTTTTTACCCCGATACCAAGAGTTTTCGTCTGGCGATGGAAGTGTCCGCCGCCGCGTGCCATCGCCTTTTGGGACTTTATGCCAAGGCGATCGAGCCGCTGGGCGTGCGGCGCATCGATGTTCGTGCCCAAAGCCTCGGGTCGATCTGGCGGCTGGTGTATGAGGAAGGTCAGGGAGGGGCAGCCAGTGGAAGCGGTAGGGGGGCGAGTGTGGTCTCCCCCCAGATCATTGATGCCAGTTGCGGCAATGGCGAGGAAACCGAGCTTTCCTTGATGTTTTTTTTGTAAACAGACCCGTTTAGAGGGCTTTAAATTAAGGTTCATTAAACCTTTTTTGCTACTCTGGTTAGAGGGGCGATTGCTTCGCCCCGCATAAGGAGCCGTGGCACCCATGTTTTTGTTCGTTTACATTTTTTTGTTGATGTCCGTTTTGGGGCTGTTCACCAACGTGTATATGTTGCGCACCGCCCGCATGGCCGAAAACCAGACCGCTATCGCCGAGTCCATGATGGTGTGGCATGGCGCGGCGTATAAAATGGCAATGGAGAAAGGGGCGGCGATTTTGCCCGGCGGTGCCGTGAGTTGTTATATCACGCCGACAACAGTGCTGCATCCCTTACCGATGGCACCGGAAACAACTGTTCCTTGTGCTTTTCGGTTAACGTCCGTGCCTTTATCAACCTATTTTCCAAAGAATTATAGTGTGGATGATGAATATAAATTTCTTTCGAAAGTCTACACTGCGGGTGGAATTCGATATCTTGTCACCTACATCCGGTCGGATCAGCCAAGACTTGGCTATACGTCGACACAGCTTTCAATGCAGATGAGAAACGCGAAGTTTCCGCTTGCTTCCTATGGCACAGTTTCTGCCACGAGCGGTTGTACGGGCGTGGCCGCGCCTTCTTTGATGACGAAGCATAAGGACGGAGCAAATCAGGTTTGCTATCCGGTAAGGGACTCTGTTCCCCTTCAGCAAATACCAAATGGTGCCGTGGGGATTGTTTCGATTCTATAGAAGACATGAGTTAAATAGGAAGCGGCACAAATGTCCGCTGGCAACGATTGAGGGAGAAAAAGGATGATGCGTATTACCACAAAGTCAAACCGCCGCGCGGGCTTTACGCTGATCGAGTTAGCGATTGTTCTGGCGATCACCGCTTTGCTCACCGCCGGTCTGTGGCGCATGATGTCGAGTGGCAACACGCAACTGCGCGATCAAGCGACCGCCGATCAACACCGTGATTTGATTAAAGCTGTGAAGAGCTATTTGGAAAGTTCGGCGGGATCAACGTGGCTGTGGGCGGGCGCAGTGACAAAAGCTTTGGCCATTCCCGCGGCTTGTCCGGCTGCAGGGACGTTATGCGATTTCCTTCCTGCTGGTTTTAATGCGGCCTCTACAAATTCTTACAATCAGCTCTACGGTATTAGAGTTAACCAAGAAAACGCGACAAGCAAGGCGTATTCCTTTATGATTTATACCCGCAACGGGGACCAGATTCCTGATACCTCGGGCGGGCGTATTTCCAGCATGATTGGCAATGATGGCGGATTTGTCTATGTCGCGAATGTATGCGGCGCAAACTTTGCTTGTGGTGCGTATGGTTCATGGAGCATGAGTCCGGCTGCGGTCGCGCCAAACGGGTATGGCTTGGCTGTCGCGACAGGGCGCATCGCCTCGCGCACCTATATTGGTATGGATTCTGCGCTCAACACCTATTGGCTCGCGCGCAAGGATGTGCCGGGGGATGGTGTTGTTGCGAGTGGCATTGATGATTACAACACAATCCAGACCGATATTTCGCTAGGTGGTAAGACACTCATTGGTGGGGCTAGCGCATTGATCACGGATCCGTCAGCCGGAGCGATTGAGAATATCGCTCGGTTGAGCATCCACAGAACAATGAACGTAGGATTTGGTGAAGCATTAGAAATCGATGGGTGTATCACAAACGTTGTTTCTGATCCTCTCTGTGATGACATGGTCACTATTAGGGGGGGGGTGTCTATTCGCGGCGTTCTAAAGGCTGATAAGTTATATGCCGGTTCGTTTATCTATGAATCTTCTGATAGTCGATTGAAGCATGATATCGTTCCAATTAGTGACGTTTTGGGTAAATTTGCCCAGATGAAGGGGTATTCGTTTGTCATGAACGGCGGCACAGAGAAGAAATATGGTGTGATTGCTCAGGAAGTTGAAAAGGCCTTTCCTGAGGTTGTCCATAATGGCGGTGACGGCCACCTCACTGTGGATTATATGGGGCTGATTGGACCACTGGTAGGCGCCGTGAACGAGCTAAAGCGCCAGAACGACTCTTTAAAGGCTGATATCGAGATGCTTAAGAAGGCGCAGTCTCATCATAAATAAATGGTAGTCGAGTAAATGAAAAGGGGTATAGGGACAAAACTATGTTCCTATACCCCTTTTGTTTGGCCAAACCGATTAGGGATAATTATTTTGTGCCATAAACCGTGCAGACCACTTGGCATGTGTTTTGGCTATTTGGAACGGGTTGCACGCAGCATTTGGGAACCATGGTCAGCCCAGATTCGCTTTTAGGAAGCTTTTTGGTCGTAAAACAAAGACTGCTATCAAGACCGAGCCCTGACTCGAAAACACCTTTAGGCGCAGTAATTCGAAGACGGCCTGTCGCACATGATGTGGCGATGGCGAGGGCGGTCTGAGCAACTGCTTTTTGGTTCTCTGTGCTCGATAATGAGGGACAAGAGAATGTGGGTTTGCAGTAAGCTTTCCCAAATGTTGGAGACGAGCTATTGGCTTCAGCCGCCATCGCTGGCAACGCGGCGGTTGAAAGGATCGTGATGGCGAGGAGGACAGAAGCGAGACGCATGGGGAGGACCTTTATGTTTAGAATGAACGTTTAAGAGTGATGCCCATTAAAATAGAGCCTCACGTATCCAAGCTCTGGTCATCTTAGGGTAAGTCGCGCTATAACTCAAGATATGAGCAAAAATCTTGTTTTTTCCATCGAGCTGCCTGAAAAAGGGCGTCTTGATAAGGTTCTGGCTGTAGCCTTGGCGGCGCACGAGGTTGCGGCGGGCTTTGGGCTGTCGCGCGTGCGGGTTCAGGCCTTGATCAAGGAGGGCTGCGTGCTCGGCGCGGACGGTGCTGCTGTGCTCGACCCCAACCATCCGGCGCAGGCGGGCGAGCTGTACGAGGTGACCTTGCCGCCTCCTGTGGCGGCCGAGCCTTTGGCCGAGACCATTCCGCTCGATATCGTGTTTGAAGATGACGATATGTTGGTGATCAACAAACCGGCGGGACTTGTCGTGCATCCCGCCGCGGGGAATTGGGATCATACGCTGGTCAACGCGCTGCTCGGTCATTGCGGCGGGAGCCTGAGCGGTATCGGCGGCGTGGCGAGGCCTGGTATCGTGCATCGGCTCGATAAGGAAACCAGCGGCCTGATGGTCGTCGCGAAGAACGATCACGCACACCAAAAGCTGACGGCGCAGTTCTCGGATCGAAGCCTGAGCCGCGTTTATCAGACGCTCGTGTGGGGCGTGATGCATCCCTTGAAGGGGGAGGTGGAAGGCGCGATTGGCCGCCATCCGCGTGCGCGTCAAAAGATGGCTGTCGTGCCCTTTGGCGGGAAGGAAGCGCTGACGCATTACGAGACGCTGGAGATTTTCTCCAATCTCGTTTCCTTGGCGTCGTGTAAACTGGAGACAGGGCGCACCCATCAGATCCGCGTGCATATGGCGCATGTCGGCCATCCGGTGGTGGGCGATCCGATGTATGGGACGCGCAAGAAGATCGCGGGCACGAAGCAGGATAAGGGCATCGTGGCCGTTTTGCATGATTTCCCGCGGCAGGCCTTGCATGCCGGCGAGATCCAGTTTATCCATCCGCGCACCGGTAAGGTTATGAAGTTTAAGGCTCCTTTGCCGCCGGATATGAAGGCGTTGTTAAAACGGCTGAAGAGCGGTAAGTAAGGGAAGCCTATAACAACGGGACGAAACCATTGAACGCAGCTTCTGTCACATTACCGGTCATCAAAGGGGAGGGGAACCTTGCCTTTTACTTGCGGGAAATCCGCAAGTTTCCGATGCTCGATCCGAACGAGGAATATATCCTCGCGAAGGCGTGGCGCGAGCATGACGATCTGGAGGCCGCGCATAAACTGGTGACCAGCCATCTGCGTCTCGTTGCCAAGATTGCGATGGGCTATCGCGGCTATGGCTTGCCGGTGTCCGAGCTGATCTCGGAAGGCAATGTCGGCATGATGCGCGCGGTCAAGCGCTTTGATCCCGATCGCGGCTTTCGCCTCGCCACCTATGCGATGTGGTGGATCCGCGCCTCGATCCAGGAATATATCCTGCGTTCCTGGTCGCTGGTGAAGATGGGCACCACGGCGGCGCAGAAGAAGCTCTTCTTCAACCTGCGCAAG
>DNGD01000133.1 GCA_003486725.1 Rhodospirillaceae bacterium | reverse complement strand
TGTTCATAGGAAGATCTCCTTTGATAAGGTGAGCGGGAAAAACCCGTCTTGAACACTATTACACATGCGCGACATGTCAAAAATATGCTCAAAAGAAAAATTATCTGCCCCAAAAAAGGCGCACTCGCTCTTGCCGCCACCACCCCCGATCCCTTGTTTTTAAAGCGCAAAGCCGAAACAATCGGCCTCAGCCCACACTATTTTCATAACAATATTCATAGGTGACGATACACAAAATATGGTATATTATAATCATTCTAAATACCGGATCTGGGGGGGGCGGTGCCATGATGTTTGATTTGATGCAAATTGAAGAGGGAACGCAGTTAACAATCGATCACACCCGAGACACCTTTTTGACCCGCTTCGGGCTGGAAACACTCAAAGATCGCTATCTTCTGGAAGATGAAACGCCGCAAGACATGTTCGCGCGCGGTGCCCTGACCTTTGCCGACGATTCCGGCCACGCGCAGCGCCTTTATGATTACATCAGCAAACTTTGGTTTATGCCCGCGACGCCTATCCTCAGCAACGGTGGGGCGAGCCGTGGTTTGCCGATTTCCTGTTTCCTCAATGAATGTTCGGACAGTTTGCACGGCATCGTCAATCTGTGGAACGAGAATGTGTGGCTCGCCTCGCTCGGCGGCGGCATCGGCTCGTACTGGGGCAATCTGCGCTCGATTGGTGAGTCTGTGGGCAATAGCGGAAAAACCTCGGGCATCGTGCCTTTTATCCGCGTGCAAGACAGCCTGACGCTGGCGATTAGCCAAGGCAGCCTGCGGCGCGGCTCCTCGGCCTGTTATCTGCCCATTAGCCATCCGGAAATCGAAGAGTTTATCGAGCTGCGGCGGCCTACGGGCGGCGACGTGAACCGCAAGGCGCTTAATCTGCATCATGGCGTTGTGGTTTCCGATGCCTTTATGCGCGCGGTTGAAAAGGATGAGGAGTGGCCGCTAACCAGCCCCAAGGATGGCGACGTAATTAATGTCGTGGGCGCGCGCGCTTTGTGGATACGCCTGCTCACCGCGCGCATCGAAACGGGCGAGCCTTACATTTTGTTCGCCGACAGCGTCAACCGCGCCATCCCCGAACACCACAAGCTCGCAGGACTGAACGTCAAAATGTCCAACCTGTGCTGCGAGATTACACTGCCGACCGGCAAGGACAAGGATGGCGGCGAGCGCACGGCTGTTTGTTGTCTTTCCTCGCTAAATCTCGAAAAGTTCAAGGAGTGGGAGGATCATCCGACCCTGATCGAAGATTGTCTGCGGTTTCTGGATAATGTGCTGAGCGACTTTATCGCCCGTGCCCCCGACAATATGTCTCGCGCGAAATATGCCGCGATGCGCGAGCGTTCAGTAGGCCTCGGCGTGATGGGCTTCCACTCCTTTCTGCAAAGCCAGAACATCCCGTTTGAAAGCGTGATGGCGAAAGTCTGGAACAAACGCATTTTCCGGCATATCAAAGAACAAGCGGATGCTGCCTCTTCTCTTCTGGCCAAGGAGCGCGGCGCGTGCCCCGATGCCGCCGATTATGGCGTGCAAGAACGCTTTTCAAACAAGATCGCGATTGCCCCGACAGCCTCCATCTCCATCATCTGCGGTGGCGCAAGCCCGGGGATCGAGCCGATTGCCGCTAACAGCTATCTGCACAAAACCCTGTCGGGCAGTTTCCCTGTGCGCAATGATTATCTGGCCGCCGTTCTTGAAAAATATGGTCGGGACAACGAGGAAACATGGAGCGAGATCACGATCCATGAAGGCTCTGTGCAGCATCTGGACTTCCTGAGCGCGGACGAAAAAGCCGTGTTCAAAACGGCATTCGAGATCGATCAGCGCTGGGTGATCGATCTGGCGGCTGACCGCACGCCCTTTATCTGCCAGTCGCAAAGCCTCAACATCTTCCTGCCCGCCGATGCGCACAAGAAAGAACTTCACATGCTGCATTATCTGGCGTGGAAAAAGGGCGTCAAAAGCCTGTATTACTGCCGCTCCAAATCGCTGCAACGCGCGGAAAAAGCAACCGCCCTGCCTGTGCAGGAAGCCATGCCGGAGCCCGCCAACACGAATTTCGAAGAATGTCTGTCCTGTCAATAAAAGTCCGACCGAGAGGAGCGAGAACCCATGTCGAAACTTCTGGAACACAACCCCGTCTATAAGCCTTTTTCCTATCCATGGGCCTATGAATGCTGGCACCGGCAGCAACAATTACACTGGCTTCCCGAAGAAGTCCCCATGGCCGACGACATCAAAGATTGGCGTGGCAAGATGACGGAGGCTGAGCGCAATCTGCTGACCCAGATTTTTCGATTCTTTACGCAGGCCGATGTGGAAGTGAACAACTGCTATATGAAAAAATATGCACAAGTGTTCCAACCCACCGAAATTCAGATGATGCTCTCGGCCTTCTCGAACATGGAGACGATCCATATCGCGGCCTATTCCTATTTGCTGGATACCATCGGGATGCCAGAGGTCGAATATTCCGCCTTCCTGCATTACAAGGAAATGAAGGACAAGTACGAATACTACCAAGGGTTCAACTGCGACACGCCAACCGAAATCGCGCGTACCCTCGCCGTTTTTGGCGGATTCACGGAAGGGCTGCAACTCTTTGCATCCTTCGCGATGCTGATGAACTTCCCACGTTTTAACAAGATGAAAGGCATGGGGCAGATTGTCACATGGTCTGTGCGCGATGAAACACTGCACACTCTGTCCATCATTCGCTTGTTTCACACCTTTGTCGAAGAAAACCGCGAGGTCTGGACGCCGCAATTTCAAGAAGAGCTCACCCAATCCTGCCGCACGATTGTGGAACACGAGGACGCCTTTATCGATTTGGCATTCGAGATGGGCGGCGTGGAAGGCTTGGCACCTCAGGACGTCAAAAACTACATCCGCTATATCGCGGATCGCCGCTTGACCCAGCTTCATCTGGAGCCGATCTATCTGATCGACAAGAATCCACTGCCCTGGATGGACGAGATGATGAACGCCGCTGAACACGCCAACTTTTTCGAAGCGCGCGCCACGGAATACAGCCGCGCCGCCACACAAGGCACATGGGAAGAAGCCTTCGACGCGATGATTACGGCGGCTTAGGCTCTAGTTTCTAAGCCCATACGTCAACAGAATCGTGTTGCTGGCGGCGTCGCACTCAATGCCGGCTGTTTCTGGTGAAACAGGCAGGGCGACACCACCTGCGTTGATGGTCATCGCATCCAGACCCGACGGCGCGCCAACGCCGGATAGCTTTGGTGCAAGCGCCACACAGGCACCGGACGAAAGACTATTTAACTCGATGCTGAATTGATCCCGGCCAACACCACGGACAATTAACGTACCTCCGGCGGCTGTGCCACCCCAAGGATGATCAGCCACCGCGTTCGGTAGGGCGGATGTTTTGCGGTACTGCTCGGGTAACAACACGCCTTTTTCAATCAAATCATTTGTCAAATTCTGGTTCAAATTGCACGCAAATGTCGTCGACGGGCAAGCGCGTCCCAGAAAATGGTCGCGTATCTT
>DNGD01000239.1 GCA_003486725.1 Rhodospirillaceae bacterium | reverse complement strand
CACCGACTACGGTGCGTTTGTTGAGCTGGAGCCCGGCATTGAAGGGCTGGTTCACGTTTCTGAAATGTCATGGACAAAGAAGAACGTGCATCCGGGCAAGATCGTTGCGACCAGCCAAGAAGTTGAAGTCATCGTTCTGGACGTTGATTTGTCCAAGCGTCGCATCAGCCTCGGCATCAAGCAATGCATCGAAAATCCTTGGGAATCGTTCCGCGCTAACCACAAGATTGGTGAAACGCTCACCGGCGAAATCCGCAACATCACCGAGTTCGGTTTGTTTGTCGGTATGCCTGGCGACATCGACGGCATGGTTCACATGTCCGATTTGTCGTGGGACAAGGCTGGCGAAGAAGCCATTCAGGCCTTCCAAAAGGGTCAGAATGTCGAGGTCAAGATTTTGGACATCGACGTTGAAAAGGAACGCGTCTCCTTGGGCATCAAGCAGCTTACCGCTGATCCGTTCGAAGGCGTGGCCGTAAACTTCAAGAAGGGTGACGTTGTTACCTGCACCGTGACGGCCATCAACGATGGCGGGATCGAAGTCAGCCTCGGCGGCGAAGTCGCTGGTGGTTTCACCGGCTTCATCAAGCGTGGTGATCTGTCGCGTGATCGCGCCGAACAGCGCAGCGACCGTTTCGCCGTTGGTGAAAAGGTTGATGCCAAGATCACGAACGTCGATAAGGCTGGCCACAAGGTCAATCTGTCGATCAAGGCTCGTGAGATGGAAGAAGAAAAGCAGGCGATGGCCGAATATGGTTCGTCTGACTCAGGCGCTTCGCTTGGCGATATCCTCGGTGCCGCGATCAAGCGCGCACAGAAGAAGGAAGACAAGTAAGCTCTAGTCTTTATGACTTAATAAAAACCCCGCCAGAGCAATCTGGCGGGGTTTTTTGATGTGCGGAAAGGCGGCATTTGTAAGGTATAATCCCAGCCTTCCTTTATCGTCATCCCGCCGAAGGGCGGGATCCAGTTTTGAATCTTTTTGTCTTTGTCGCGTTTAAGCACGGCCCTATAATCTTGGCATGTCAGGATACACATACATAATGGCAAGCCGTCGTATGGGAACGCTCTATATTGGCGTAACCAACGATATTTCGCGCCGTGTTTGGGAACATAAAAACGGCGTGATAAAGGGATTTACGTCACGGTATAAGGCTTACATGTTGGTTTGGTATGAATACTACGAGGATATTACGGATGCCATCGCTTGTGAGAAACGTATGAAAGAATGGAACCGTGCTTGGAAAGTCCGTGCGATTGAGGAAGTGAACCCGTCATGGGACGATCTTTATGAAACGCTTTTGTAAAAGCTTTCAAACTGGATCCCGCCCTTCGGCGGGATGACGATGGTGGATAGGGATGGAAAAACCCCGCCAGAGCAATCTGGCGGGGTTTTTTGTTACCCGTTTATCATGGAGTCATTTTTTAAGAAAGTTTGCCGGATAAGATCCATCCTGATCTGGCTCTGGTCCTTGCGGAGTGGAGCGCCAGCAGCATCGCAGTAATGGTCATACGCTTCAGCTTGACTGCTCTGGAGTATGCTGTCCTTCTTCACAAGCAGAATAACGTAACTATTCTTCAAGTGCGGGGGTGCTGGATCCACACCCTCATAAGTGGCGTGGGGGCTTTTGGAGCCATCCTGACCAGCGCAATCAACGGTTACAGTTGCGATAACCTTGCCATCATGATTGTTCGGACCAACTCTGTAAACGCCTGTTGATCCGTCAATTTTGGTGGACTGAATGTGAAGAGTGGCTGGAAGTTCCGTTGAAGCGAAAGAGCGAGAGCCGATATAATGTGTTGAGGTAGGCAAAACAAACGTTGCCAGGCTTGCTAAAATAAACGATGTGAGAATCTTCTTGGCCTTCATCAACAATCCTTCGTGAAAATGGAATACATGACGTCCATGAAGATTTATATACAGGTCAAATGTGTCGCAAATAGGGTTGATTTATGAAGAAAGAGTAAATGCGAAGGGGGGCAGGAGCAAGCTGGCGGGGTCTTTATTTGCATGCTTGACGAAGCGGGGCGCATTTGGGATGCTAGGTCAACAAAGGATTGTATCGTGAACAACACAAACTCTCTCTCTCAAGCCCAAAACGGGCGATGGCGGCAGGATTAATCGTCCGGCCCCGTTGGGGCATGCCTTGCGCGCGCTTTTTGCGCCCCCTTTATGCCAATTGAGAAAGAGAGTCCGCCATGATCAACCTTTTGACCACCACCCAGCCTTTTGCCCTGATCCGCCGCCAAGCGGAAAACAATGTTCTGTGCCTGTCCGGTTCCGTTGCCGCGCTTGATAAGCTTGCCGACATTCCGCGCCGCACGGGAGCCGCACCGCAAGAAACATTCGACACGTTGAGTATTCTTCCCTTTCGTCAGGTAGAGGAGCTTGGCTTTCAAGCGCGCCACAATAACGAAAAAATCCTGTGTATGACGATTGAAAGTCAGGAAAGCATCGCACGGGATGAGCTGCTGGCGCTGCTGCCCAATGAAACGCTGACCATGGACGGCGAGGGCGCCTTTACGCCGGATGATGCCGGGTTTGCCGCGATGGTGCAGCGGATTATTACGAACGAGATCGGCAATGGCGAGGGGTGCAGCTTTGTGGTGCCGCGCACCTATAAGGGGCGCATCGCGTCGTTTGACCGCGCCAAGGCGCTTAGCGTTTTTAGCGAGCTGCTTGAAAACGAATACGGCACCTATTGGACTTTTCTGTACTTTACGGGTGACCGTTATTTTATCGGCGCGACGCCGGAGCGTCATTTGTCCGTGCAAGGCGGCAACGTCAAGATGAATCCTATCAGTGGCACGTTCCGCAAAATGGAGCATGACCGCGCTGAGGCTCTGCCCGCGATGCAGGCGTTCCTCGGTGATCAAAAGGAAATCTTTGAACTGCTGATGGTCGTGGATGAAGAGCTGAAGATGATGGCCGAGATTTGCAGCGCGGGCGGCCAAGTCGTCGGGCCGCTGATCAAGGAAATGTCCAAACTGATCCACACGGAATATGTGCTGGTGGGGCAATCCGACCAAGACGTCGTCGATATGCTGCGCGAGAGCATGTTTGCCACGACGGTTGTGGGAGCGCCGATTGAAAACGCGTGCCGCATCAATTACCGCCACAACGAAAACAGCCGCAGCTATTACGGCAGCGCGCTGGCGTTACTGGGGCGTGATGCAAGCGGCGACACGCTGGACTCGCCAATCACGATCCGTATGGCGGAAATCGCGCTGGATGGCGCTTTTTCCATCAGTGCGGGCGCGACGATTGTCCGTGACAGCAACCCTGAGAGTGAAACCGCCGAGACAACCGCGAAGGCGCGCGGCATGCTGGCGGCGCTAGGCTTCCGCGCGAGGGCGAACGACCCGACTTATCGTCTCGGCGGACAAGTCTATAATGAAGATATGATGATTAAACTATCCTCGCGCAACGCGAAGCTCTCGCGCTTCTGGATTGAGGATCAAAGCGATGCGCGTCATCCCGACCCACGCTTGATGGGCAAGAAGGTTACGATCATCGATAACGAGGACCACTTTACGCGCATGCTCGCGCACATGATCCGCCCTTTGGGTATGATCCCCAAGATCGTGCCGAATGCGGATTATGACGCCGCAACCGACGACGCCGATTTGATCGTGCTGGGCCCCGGCCCCGGCGATCCGCGCGATCTATCGGATGCCCGCATCGCTAAAGCCACGGTGCTCTGCCGTGATTTTCTGGCCGCCAAGAAGCCGCTTTTCTGTGTGTGTCTTGGTCATCAGATTCTGTGCAACGTTTTGGGATTGCCGCTTGTGAAGAAGCAAAGGCCGTTCCAAGGTGCGCAGGAGCGGATCGATCTGTTCGGCGAGCCGGAGCGTGTGGGTTTCTATAACACGTTTGCGGGCAAGGTGGATCCTGCCGCTCTGCCGCGTGATGTGGAGGTCAGCTTTGACGCGCCGACGGGCGAGATCCATGCGCTGCGCAGTACGAAAGCGGACGCGCCTTTCTTGGGGTTACAATTCCATCCGGAGTCGATCCTCACCACGAATGGCGTGCATATCATCCGCGATGTGATTATGCGGCTGATGAAGTAGGGACTCGGGACTAGGGATAACGACACCCCCTAGTCCCTAACCTCTTACATGATTACCTTACCCAATTTCGCTTTTGGCACGGCCTTTTCCAACGCGGCAACACCCGGCAGTTCTTTGCCTTCCAGCCATTCAAGGAACGCGCCGCCAGCCGTGGACAGATAGGAGATGCCGTGTGTGACGCCCGCATTCGCCAGCGCCGCGACGGTGTCTCCACCGCCCGCCACAGAGAGCAGCTTGCCGCGTTTGGTTAGATCGGCCACGCAAATGGCGACCTTGTTGGTGGCCGTGTCAAAGGGCGGCACTTCAAAAACGCCCAAAGGCCCGTTCCAGATCACGGTGCGGCATTGCTCCAGATTGCTTTTGATCTCATTGATCGTCGCGGGGCCTAGATCAAAGATCATCTGATCCGCGGGAACGGTCGCCACGGGAACCGTCTGGTTCGGCGCACCTTCTTTCATCTCGCCCGCCACGACCACATCGGTCGGCAGCAGGATATGACAATCGCGCGCTTTGGCTTTGTCCATAATCTCGCGGGCGGTGTCCAGCATGTCGGGTTCATAAAGCGACTTGCCGATGGCCACGCCCTTGGCGGCCAAAAAGGTATTCGCCATGCCACCACCCAGCACCAAAAGGTCGACCTTGGCGATCAGATTGTTGAGCAGATCAAGCTTGGTTGAAATCTTGGAGCCGCCGATCAGCGCGGCCAGCGGTTTTTCGGGATGCTCCAACGCTTTGCTGAGCGCCGAGAGTTCTTCCTGCATCAAACGCCCCGCGGCGGCGGGCAGAAGCGAGGCCAGCGCTTCGGTTGTGGCGTGTGCGCGGTGGGCAGCCGAAAACGCATCATTGATATAAATCTGACCCAGCGCGGCTATCTTCTTGGCAAATTCCAGATCGTTCGCTTCTTCTTCGGGGTAAAAGCGCGTGTTTTCCAAAACGAGGATATCGCCGTTTTTCAAAGCGCCGACGGCGGCTTCGGCTGTGGCGCCGATGCAATCCTCGGCAAAGGCGACGGGGGCTTTGATCACGTTCGACAGCGCGGCTGCGACGGGGCGTAGCGAGAATTGCTCATCGCGCTTGCCCTTGGGGCGGCCAAAGTGAGAGAGCAACACAATCTTCGCGCCCGCTTTTTGAAGGTCGGTGAGCGTGGGTACGAGGCGTTCAAGGCGCGTGGTGTCGCCCACATGGTTGCCTTGCATCGGCACGTTCAAATCGGCGCGGACAAGCACAACCTTGCCGCTGCAAGAAAGATCATCGATCGTCTGGAAACTTGGCATGACGTAACCCACAAAAAAACTGGCTGGAGAAAGGGGACTCTCCAGCCAGTTTAGTAAAGACAAATGATGTGGTCTACTAATTAAAGACCAAATTTCCATTTGAGTCTAACGAACTCGACCCTTAATTCGTCTATCAGGGTTTTTCCAACGGGACGGTCTGGAGCCGCATTCATGATTTTCTCTTTCGCAGGCATCACCGGATATATACCCTCTATCCCTTTATCAAAACTCTGGTAGCTGACGGGAATTTTCTCTGTCGGTCTGAAAGTGTCGTCACCATTCGGTTGGTTACAGCTAACGGTATAGTCTTTATTGTTAGGGGGAATAGGTGGCTGTACGTAGCAGCCAATTGCTTTGCCGTTGTTATCTATTTCAAAGTAATTATCTTTGGTTTTGCCTTGTTCCATCGCACTGGCAATGACGCCTCCAATGCTGGACGCCATAACAGCTCCTTCAGGGCTTAAAGAGTTTTTCAGAAGTGCGTGACCTGTCGTGAAATATGCGGCTGCGGTCACCGCTCCACTGGTAAGAGCAACATAAGAAGTCCATTTCAAAAACTTTATGCCACCACGTGCAATGCGTGTATGTAAAGGAACGGCGGGAAACCTGTCTTGCTCGACAGGGATCAGATGCTTTGACTCATCAGGCGCGGTTATTGAGCTGACGACGGCAAAAGAGCTAGCGACAGGATTATCATCAACACTTTTTCTCATCTTCAAATCCTCCCCTTAATATGTTCCGGTATCATACCAGAAAAGGGGTGATGAAACAATTAACGCAACTATTAAGGCTGCGTTTACTTTCGGGGCTCGGCGCTGAAACTTCACCAAATTTAGCTTCCTGAAAAAGGCGAGTCAAAAAAGTATATGTTTTCAATGCGTTATATAGGGGAGCGCATTTGTTAACTATCGTTATATTTCATAGACTTATATGGTTAAAGTGTGAAAACAGAGTCAGAAAGCGTCTCTCAGTAGGCATGAATCGCACGTACGGGCTCCAAATTTCAAAGGATCATTGATTCTAAACGCTTTTTTCTGGCCATTTTGAGGGGGCGTTTTGGGGGTGATTTTCCCCTTTTGCGCGCCTTTTACTTTCATCGTCACCCCGCCCCTTTTCGTCACCTCGTTCCCATCGTCATCCCGCCCCCGCATCAAGTGCGGGGCAGGCTCCGGGGTGGGATCCAGACTGGTTCGACGCGAAAAATGACCCATGACGTTTCTTGTGGATAGCGAAAATGGATCCCGCACAAGCGTCACGGAGTGACGCTTGTGCGGGAAGACTGGAGGGAAAGCGCTGGATTGTCTGTTGACCAGCTGGTGACGAAAAGGGAACAGCGAAAACACGTTTAATCCAGCTTTTCAAAACCCCTTAATTCGCGGCGAAGGGTCTTGGCATCGGGGATATATTTCTCGACCATCCGCCAAAAGCGTTTGCCATGGTTCTTGTGGGGAATGTGCGACAGCTCGTGCACGATCACGTAATCCAGCAATTCCGGCGCGGCCTTGATGAGCCGCCAGTTGAGGCGAATGTCGTTCTTGGCACTGCAGCTGCCCCAGCGCCTTTCGGGTGCGGACACGACCAGACGGGCGGGGCGCACCTCCATGACTGCGGCCCAGTGCGCCACCCGCTGCGCAAACACGCGCCGCGCCTGTTTCTTGTACCACAGGGTCAGCTCGGTCTGGATCTCGGCGGGCAGCGCGGCCTCGCTTAACCCGTCGGGAATCGTCAGCGCGATGCAAGGCTGCGTCTCCGCCTCGCGGTTGATGCACAGCGTGTGCGGGACGCCCTGAAACGGAACCGTTGCGCCATCGCGTGGGGGCTCCTTGCGGCGGGTTTCTTGCGCGTGCTGGCTGCGCCTGCGCGCGATCCAGTCGGCCTTGCCCGCGATAAAATCCTGTATCCATGACAGGCTTGTGCGCATGGGGGCCAGAACGCGCACACTGCCGTCCGGCTCGACCGTCAGCGCGACGGAGCGGCGGCGTTTTTTGCTGCGGACAATGGTGGTCTCTGGATTCATGCGGGAAAAGGTAGGGGGAAGGGCGCAAAAGCGCAAGCCTCTTCCCCCACAATCCCCCCCTTGTGCTTTTGCGGCTAAATCCGTAAAGTCGCGCCCATGACAACGGAACCTGACCCTAAAGCGCTCCCCCTACCCGCCGACATCGCCAAACTCAGCTTTGAGGACGCGATGACCGAGCTGGAAAAGCTCGTCCGCCA
>DNGD01000035.1 GCA_003486725.1 Rhodospirillaceae bacterium | reverse complement strand
CGCGAAGGTCAAAAAGTAAGCTACGAACTGGCGACAGAGCGTGGCAAGACTTCAGCCGCTAACCTTCAGGTTATTGGCTAATAACGTTTTCGGATTTTTCGAAACGATTATCGCTCAAGGTGGCTTGTAAGCTTTCTCTTTGCGAGAGGTTTATAGGTCACCTTGATCGTTTTAAGGATGAGTTCTGTTTTTTTAGATTTTAAAAATGGGACTCCCGCACTGGCATCAAATGCCTCCTCCTGCGGGTCTTCCCTTATCGTTTTTTAAGTACGTAAACAATGAGCGGATTCCGTATCGACGGAATCGCTGTGCGACCCATTTTTGCGGGTGAATCTGCTCAACGATAAAAATGATATAAACAACGTTACCCAAGGAAAAAAACAATGACGACAGACTTCAATAGCTTCGGCCTTCCGGCCAAGCTTCTACAATCGCTTGCGCGCATGAACTTCACGACGCCGACCCCCATTCAGGAGCAAACCATTCCGCTCGGCCTTGAAGGCCGCGACGTTCTGGGCTCCGCGCAAACGGGAACCGGCAAGACGGCCGCCTTTGGCCTGCCACTCATCGTGCATTTGATGAACAATCCCATTGCAACGGCGCTGATCATGTTGCCGACGCGCGAGTTGGCCACGCAGGTGCAGGCCGCTTTGCAACCGATGATCCCCGTGTCGGACATTCGCTCCGCGCTTTTGATCGGCGGTGATTCCATGTTCAAGCAGTTAAAGCAGTTGAGCACACAGCCCCGCCTGATCATCGGCACACCGGGCCGTATCAACGACCATTTGGAGCGTAAATCACTTAAGCTGAACCACACAGATTTCTTGGTATTGGACGAAACGGATCGCATGCTCGATATGGGCTTTGGCATCCAGATCGACAAGATCCTGACGCATGTGTCCAGCAACCGCCAGACACTGTTGTTCTCGGCCACGCTGCCTTCCAACATCGTCAAGCTGTCCGGCAAGTATATGCGCAATCCTGTACGCGTTGCTGTCGGCTCGACCACGACGCCTGCCGCGAACATCCAGCAAGAGCTGGTTCATACAACGGATGTTGAAAAGTACAGCAATCTGATCTCGCAGCTTGAAAAGCGTACCGGCTCGGTGATCATCTTTGTGAAAACCAAGTTCGGCACCGAAAAGCTTTCAAAGAAGCTTAACGCGTCAAACCATCAGTCCGATGCCATTCATGGCGATCTGCAACAACGTCGCCGTGACCGCGTGATCCAAAGCTTCCGTGACAAGAAGTATCGCATCCTCGTTGCCACCGATGTTGCCGCGCGCGGCCTTGACATTCCGCACATCGAGCATGTCATCAACTATGATCTTCCCCAGTGCCCCGAGGATTACATCCATCGCATTGGTCGTACCGCTCGTGCGGGCGCAGAAGGTTCGGCGCTTAATTTGCTGACCCCTGCGGACGGCAGCAAATGGCGTGCGATCCATCGCCTGATGCACGGTAAGGATGATCCTTCCGTTCCCTTCGTTTCAGAGAGGAAATCGGGCGGAAAGTCCTATGGTGGCTACAAAGGCAAGAGCAGCGGCGGGTACAAGGGCAAGAGCAGCTTTGGTGGCGGCTATAAGGGTCGTGATGCTGAAGGCGGTTTCAAGCCCCGTGATGGCGAAGGCGGCTTCAAAACCCGTGACGGCGAAGGCGGTTTCAAGCCCCGCGCCGGCGAAGGTGGCTTCAAGGGTCGCGATGCCGAAGGCGGTTACAAGCCCCGTGATTCTGAAGGCGGTTACAAGGGTAAAAATCCTGGTGGTGAGTTCAAGAAAGACTTTGCAAAGAAGGATTTCACCAAGAAGGAAGGCGGCAGCGCCAAGCCTGCTTGGAAAGTCAACAAGCCCCGCAATAAGGGAAACTTCAAGCCAAAGCAGGCGGCTTAAGTTCTTTCGTTAGAGACTGATACAAACAGGCGGCAGCAATGCCGCCTGTTTTTTTATGCGGGTCTCTTTCATTGACACGATGCGGCAGGCCGTTATACTGGCCTAATCCTTTCAGAATCACGGGCAAAGGCTGTCTCCTGCCATGAATTTTCTTGCTCTTATCGGCCGCACGCTTATCAGCTTTTTTCAGGCCACGGGTCATTTCGCGTGGTTTGCGGCTAAGACGCTGCGCCATACCGTTACGCCCCCCTTTTATGGCGCGCAGATAGGCCGCCAGATTATTGATATCGGCTATTACTCGCTGCCCGTCGTGGGGCTGACCGCTCTTTTCACCGGTATGGTGCTTGCGCTGCAAAGCCATTCGGGCTTCTCGCGCTTTGATGCCGAAAGCGCCATTCCGACCGTCGTAATCCTGTCGATTACCCGTGAACTTGGCCCCGTTATGGCCGGTTTGATGGTCGCGGGACGTATCGGTGCAGCCATTGCCGCTGAGCTTGGCACCATGCGCGTGACCGAGCAGATCGACGCGCTGACGACTCTTTCCACAAACCCCTATAAGTATCTGATCGTGCCGCGCTTTCTGGCCGCGACATTTATGATGCCCATTCTGGTTCTGATCGCCGACATCATCGGCGTTTTCGGCGGCTTTATTGTCAGTGTTTACAGCCTGAATTTCAACGCCGCGAACTATATCAACCAGACATGGGAATATCTGGAAGTTAGCGACGTGACCTCCGGCTTGTGGAAGGCCGCGACGTTCGGCGCGATTGTCGCCCTGATGGGGTGCTATAACGGCTTCAATTCGAAGGGCGGAGCTCAAGGCGTGGGTGCGGCGACGACGAATGCCGTCGTGTCGGCCTCGATCATGATCCTGATTTCAAACTATTTGCTGACGGGGATCCTCTTTGCCTCAAACTGACACCCACACCCCGAAAATTGCCCTTCAAAACGTTACCAAGTCGTTTGGCGACAAGCACGTTCTATCGGGTATTGACCTGACCATCGCGCCGCAAGAGTCCGTTGTTGTCATCGGCGGGTCTGGCACTGGTAAATCAGTCATGTTGAAATCGGTTCTCAGCATTCTGCGCCCCGATAAGGGCTCTATCCTGATTGATGGGCAGGAAAGCGTCGGCTTGTCCGGCACGGCGCGCGATGCGCATCTGGCCAAGTTTGGCATGCTGTTTCAAGGCTCGGCTCTGTTTGACTCGCTGACCGTTTGGGAAAATGTCGCGTTCAAGCTGACCCAAGCGCAGCATATGCCGCGCCGCGAGGCCAAAGACCGTGCGATTGAAACGCTGGCCTCTGTCGGGCTTGCGGCGGATGTGGGTGAGCTGTCTCCAGCCGAGCTTTCCGGCGGCATGCAAAAGCGCGTGGCCCTCGCCCGTGCCATCGTCTCGAACCCAGAAATTGTGTTTTTCGACGAACCGACGACCGGCCTCGATCCCATTATGGCGGATGTGATTAACGAGCTCATCGTCAAATGCGTGAAGGAACGCGGCATCACGGCTCTGTCCATTACTCATGACATGGCTAGCGCCCGCAAAATCGCGGATCGCATCGCGATGCTGCATGAGGGTAAGATTATCTGGCAAGGCCCCAAGGCCGATATCGACAATTCCGGCAATCCCTTTGTCGATCAATTCATTCATGGTCGTGCCGAAGGCCCCATAAAGATGCAAGTAAGGCACCTTTAATCGCGAAATACGTTGTTTTCCTTTAGCTGAACTCGTGACAGAATCCAGCGAATCGGCGAGAATATGCCGATAAACCCGTTTAGATCGGTTGCTTGATGTCGCCTCGCCCTCTTATTCGCTCCTCTTCACGCTA
>DNGD01000233.1 GCA_003486725.1 Rhodospirillaceae bacterium | reverse complement strand
GCGTCCGTCAGCTCGCCTTCGCCATAATAAGCCTCATCGCGAACGGCATACCATCCGGCATATTTGCCAAGATAAATCTCGTCGCGTTTGATCAGCTCATTCCAAAGATGTTGGCATGCCTTATAATGGCGCTCTTCCGTCGTACGGATAAAGTCATCGTTGGTAAAGTTCATGCTTTTGGCAAGGTCGCGGAAATTCTGTGAAACCTTGTCCGTAAAAGCTTTCGGCTCTACACCAGCTTTTTCAGCAGTTTTCTGCACTTTTTGTCCGTGTTCATCCGTGCCAGTTAGGAACATCACGTCAAAGCCGTCCAACCGCTTGAACCGCGCGAGTACATCGCACGCAAGCGAGCAATACGCATGGCCGATATGGGGCACATCGTTCACGTAGTAGATCGGGGTCGTAATGTAATATGGTTTTTTCATCGTTCTGTTTCTTTGTGTTTTTGTGTTAATTACGCCGTCATCCGGCTGATGGTCGAGAGCGCGTTGATAAAGACGAGCTTCTTATCCAGATTGCCGCCTTCCGCCACCGCGAATGTCTGGCCCGTACTTTCCCACAGTTCCAACGCCTTATCAAGACGCGCGCGGCCCCCTATTTTGCTGGCAAGCCCCGTAGGATCCGCCTGCCCCAGCGCTGCCACCCGAATACTTTGCCTTAGCGTGTCGATCAGCAAACCGGTCACAACCTGAAAGCTGTCCGCATCTGCCTTTTTGCCGATTTGATCCGCTAGTTTCTGCACGCGCAGCAAATCCAGCATCGGCATTGCGGCTAAAATCGACAGCAGCTCGTCAAACAGAGGCAGCGCATCGGCCTCGATCAGCTTCAACGCTCGCCCGACGCTGCCAGCCGCCGCCATAAAGAACCGCGCCTTGTCCGCGCCCTCCGGCACCTCTACGCCAAGGCGCGCAAGGACAACTTCCAGCTGGCTGTCGGAAAGGGTCTGCATCGGCAAGACACGGCAGCGCGAGCGGATTGTCGGCAGGAGCCCACCCACCGTGGTCGCGGTCAGAAGTATCGTCGCGCCCGTGGGCGGCTCCTCAATCATTTTAAGGATCGCGTTCTGGCCGTGGCGGTTAAGCTTATGCGCCTCATCAATAATCGCGACGCGCCCCGCCCCTTGAGAGGCTGTCATGGACAAAAACGGCGCGAGCTTCCGCGCCTCATCCACCGGAATGGTATCCTTCACAGCGCCAGTTTTTTCATCCACGGGGCAGCGCAGCACGAACAAATCCGGATGCGCCTGCGCCGCAATCAGCCGCGCGGCGGGATGTTCGGGGTTCAGTCGATCAAAACGGTTCTCGCCGCCCGACAGGATCATATGCGCTACGAGGTAGGCGAGGCTCGTCTTACCGATGCCTTCCGCGCCCGTCAGCAGCCACGCGTGATGCATCCGGCCACTATCAAAGGCCTCCGCAAGCTGGCGCTTGGCGTCATCATGGCCGATCACGGCCAACGTTTGATGAGGCGATGCAATCTCAAGAGGCATGAGGGGTAGGCTTCCTGTAAGTTCCTATCATAACACTATTATTGACCTGAATAACGCATAAGGGATAGGGTTGGCTAGTTCCTTCTCCCTTCTCCTAGGCTTCACCCCATGAATCGGGCTCCTTTACCCCTTATCGCCGCGTTTTTGGCTCTTATCCTTCCTTTGGGAGGCTGTGATAATGCCGATTCCGACGTTCTGAACGGCTATGTAGAGAGCGAAACGGTGCTGGTGGCCGCGACCAGCGCGGGGTTGCTTGAAAGCCTCAGTGTTCAGCGTGGGCAAAACGTTAAGGCAGGGCAACCGCTTTTCTCTCTCAACCTTGCGACGTTAAAAGCCGAGTTGGCCGCGGCGGATGCCGAGCGTCTGCGCGCCAACGCCACGCAAAATGACTTGAGCAAAGGTAAACGCCCTGAGGAAATCGATATTGTCCTGAAACAGCGCGATGAGGCGCTGGCCATCATGAAGCACGCCGAACAAGAACTGGAGCGCGCCGGCAAGCTCATCAAGTCCAAGGCGATCAGTCAGGCGCAGCTGGACAGTGCGACTTCTGCCTTCAATGAAGCCGCCGCCCGCGTCGCAACGCTGGAAGCGCAGAACAAGGCGGATAGTTTGGGCGCACGCGCAGATCAAATCACCGCTGCGCATGCCGATGTTCACAAGGCCGAGCAAAATTATATCGCTGCCGAGCGCCGCTTGATCGAGGCCATACCGCTGGCTCCTGCGGATGGCATTATCGACGACACCTACTTCAACCAAGGCGAATATGTGCAGGCCGGAAAACCCGTTGTCAGCCTTCTTCCAGCCGGCAATGTCAAAGTGCGTTTCTTCGTGCCCGAAAGCCGTCTGAACGATTTTCCGGCTGGCGAGCCCGTCATGATCAACTGCGATGGCTGCCCTGCCCCCGTTCCCGCAAAGGTGAGCTTTATTGCGCCGAAGGCCGAATACACGCCGCCCGTGATCTACAGCGTCGGATCGCGCGACAAGCTTGTGTTTTTAGTAGAAGCGGAGCCGGATGCACCCTCATCTTCCTTGCACACTGGTTTACCTGTTGATGTTCGACGCGTCACTTCACCGTAAAACCCATGACCGATTTTGCCATCGATGTTCAAAACCTGACCAAGCGTTATGATCACCGCGCCGTAGTGGATGGCGTGACCATTCAGGTGCCGCGCGGCAAAATCTATGGCTTTCTGGGCCCAAACGGCAGCGGCAAGACCACCACCATGCGCATGATGTGCGGCCTTCTAACGCCTGATGAAGGTAGCGGCACTTGCCTCGGCCTTGATATCCGCACGCAAAGCGAAGCAATCAAAAACAACGTCGGCTACATGACGCAACGCTTCAGCTATTGGGAAGATTTGACGGTGCGAGAGAACCTGACCTTCGTCGCCGATCTGTATGGCATCGAAAACACGACGCAAGCCGTGCAGGCGCTGATGGAGAAAATGGATCTGGCCACCCGCGCAGATCAACGCGCGGGCAGTTTGTCCGGCGGTTGGAAGCAGCGCCTTGCGCTGGCAGGCGCGATGCTGCCAAACCCGAAATTGCTTTTGCTCGACGAACCGACGGCGGGCGTCGATCCGAAAGCGCGGCGTGATTTCTGGGACGAAATTCATCGCCTCGCTGATGAAGGCATCACGGTTCTCGTCAGCACGCATTACATGGACGAAGCCGAGCGCTGCCACGCGATTATTTATATGGCGTATGGCCATATCGTCGCGCGCGGCACCGTGCAGGAAGTCATTGATCATGCCGGGCTCACGACATGGACGGTCACGGGCGAAGGCCTCACCGCGTGGGTTCCCACACTTAGTCGAAACCCTGCCGTAACCGCCGTCGCGCCGTTCGGCTCTACGCTTCATATCAGCGGCCCTGATCGCGCGGAGTTGGAATCCGCCCTCGCGTCTTACCGCGCAACACCCAACACGGTCTGGAAGGAAGCCGCGCCGTCGTTGGAGGACGTGTTCATCCACACCATGTCGCAGGTGGAGGATAACGCCGCATGAAAGCCTTATCGCTTTTCTTCCGGCGCACACGCGCCATTATGAACAAAGAGTTCCTGCATCTGCTACGCGATCGCCCGACGCTGCTGATGATCGTGATGGTGCCGATTATCCAGATTATGCTCTTCGGTTATGCGATCAACACAAACCCGCAGCATTTGCCGACCGCACTTTTGATTCAGGACGAAAGCGCCTTTGTGCGGCGTTTTATTAGCGGTCTGCAATCCTCCGGCTATTACGATATTCAACGCACGTTGACAGATGAGAAAGAGGCCAACGCGCTACTGCAAACGGGCCAGATTCAGTTCGTGATCCATATTCCCGTGCATTTCACGCGCGATCTGGTGCGCGGTGTGCGTCCTGCCCTGCTCGTTGAAACCGATGCGACCGACCCGACAGCGTCCGCCAATGCGATCTCCGCGCTGGGGCCCATGATTTCCCAAGTGTTTGAGCGCGATCTTTCCGGCGTTCTCAGCGATGAAAAAGGCAAGCCCGATCCCGTGGAAGTGCGCGTGCATCGTCGCTACAACCCCGAAGGATTCTCGCGCTATAACATCGTGCCCGGCCTGATGGGGATTATCCTGACCATGACGGGCGTGATGATGACGGCGCTCGCCATGACGCGTGAGCGTGAGCGCGGCAATATGGAAAATCTTTTGTCCATGCCTGTGCATCCGATGGAGGTGATGATCGGCAAGCTCGCGCCCTATGTCGGCATCTCCGCGCTCAACTTTTTCATTCTGTGGCTGCTCGCCACCGGCTTGTTCGGCGCGCCGTTCAAGGGCGACCCGCTGTTTTTCTTCTTCGCCTCGGTGGTTTTCGTCATCTGCACCACCGGCATCGGCCTCTTGGTGTCGTTGTTCGTGCGCACCCAGGTGGCGGCAATGATGCTGACCGTGGTGGTCACCATCGTGCCCTCGGTCCTCTATTCGGGGCTGCTGGTGCCCA
>DNGD01000069.1 GCA_003486725.1 Rhodospirillaceae bacterium | reverse complement strand
TGGTCAGATAGGAAAGGATGGTATCTTTCTCAAGACGCTGAGCGCCTTCAACATGGATTTCACTGATAATCTCGCCATCTGCGATATCCTCCACCGCCGCTTCCACGGACATGACGGGTGCCGCCACCATGCTTTGCGCATTAACAGGAGAGGAAAGCCCTAAAAGGCCGGAGGTTACAGCGCCGAGTACGGCAAGATGAAGATTGTTTCGCATGGTCTCTCAAGAAAACAGGTCACGAAGGTAGGACACGACACGCAAATGCACTAAATCATTCCAAGTCGCAAAAACCATCAAGCTGAGAACCAGAGCGGCACCAACGCGAGCGCCGTATTCTTGTATCCTTTCGCTGAGGGGGCGACCCCTTAATCCTTCGACAGCATAGAACAACAGGTGCCCCCCATCAAGCAAAGGGATAGGGAACAGGTTAATTAGACCAAGGTTAACGGAGATCACCACGATGAACCAAAAAAGGGCAAAAACGCCGTCTTTTGCAACCTTTCCAGACATTTCCGCGATGCGCAGGGGCCCGCCAAGCTCCTCGGTTCCCCGAACGCCCATAATCATTTGTCCGACGCCCTTGAGCGTTCCCGCCGTAATATTCCAGATTTCGGCCACTGACTCCCGAATCGCCGAGGCCGGATTCAGGTCACGAAAAGCAGTTTCGGTGGAGACAATCCCCAAGCGGCCTTGCGTGTGTTCCATACCCAGGCGGTCAACGGTCTTGACAACTTCCGGTGTCGTCGTGGCGTCCAGCATCTGCCCTTCTCGCTCATAAACGATTTTGATGGGTGTGCCGGCGTTCAAGGAAATGGTGCGACGAACAGCCTCAAAGCTTTCCATCGCCGCGCCGTCGATGGACAGGATTTTGTCATCGGTCTTTAACCCCGCCTGCGCCGCCGCACTGTTTTCAACAACCGTCGCAATTTTGGTCGAGGTATAAGGCTGGCCGTTTACAAGGAACATCATCGCCAGAACCACAACGGCGAACAGATAGTTCGATCCGGGCCCCGCCGCGACAATCGCGAAACGCTTGCGCACTGGCTGCGTGTAGAACGCAACCTTCTTTTCTTCCGCGGTCATCTTCGGCGCGTCTTCCGACGGCCCGAAGCTGGTGGGATCGGCATCGCCGAACATTTTGACATAACCGCCGAGCGGCAACCACGCCACGCGCCAGCGCGTACCTTTCTTATCGACCCGCGCGAAAATCTCCGGCCCGAAGCCGATGGAAAACGTCTCGATCTTCACACCGCAACGGCGCGCGACCCAGAAGTGGCCGAATTCATGCACGAAAACGACGACACTCAAAACCACCAAAAAGGGCACGAGATAGTGTCCAAAATCGACGATATTTGTCCATAACTGTTCCATTTTCGGGCCCTATTTTTTCTGTGTTTTGTTAAAAACTTGTTCTTCAGCGCAGCGACGTGCAGCTTCATCCGTATCCGCCAAAACATCAAGATCGGTCAGCGCCACGGCAGGCACGATACTCAATGTTTCCTCAATGATTGCGGCAATATCAAGGAAGCCGATTTTGTTATCCAAAAACGCCTGTACGGCCACTTCGTTTGCGGCGTTCAAGATAGCAGGCGCGGTAGCGCCCATGGCCATCGCTTCACGGCCCAGACGCAAGGTCGGAAACTTCACGGGATCAGGCACTTCGAAAGTCAACGAGCCAATCTTGGCAAGATCCAGTTTCGCCGCTGGCGTCGTCATACGATCCGGCCAGGCGAGGCAATAGCCGATGGGAATGCGCATATCGGGCGTGCCCAGCTGCGCAAGCGTGGAGCCATCCTTATATTCCACCATCGAGTGAATGACGGATTGTGGATGCACCAGCACATCAATCTGCTCGGACGGCATTTGAAACAGGAATGCGGCTTCGATGACTTCCAGCGCCTTGTTCATCAGCGTCGCGCTGTCGATGGAGATTTTTGCGCCCATGTTCCAGACGGGATGCTTTCCCGCCTGCTCCGGTGTAACGGCTGCCATCTGCTCACGCGTATAAGCGCGGAAAGGCCCGCCCGAAGCGGTAATAATCAGACGCGCAATCCCCTCGCGGTGTTCTTCATCGAACACCTGATAAATCGCGTTATGTTCGCTATCCACCGGCAGAAGCTTGCAGCCATGCTTGGCCACCAGATCCATCATCAGCGGGCCCGCACAAACCAGCGTTTCCTTGTTCGCAAAGGCCAGCTTCGCGCCGCGTTTCGCGGCAGCGATGGTGGACGGCAAACCGGCAGCACCGACGATCGCGGCCATTACCCAGTCGCTCTCCATCTCGGCGGCATCGACAACGGCGGCCGCGCCTGCGGCGACCTTGACGTTCAGAGCGGAGACGGCCTCTTTTAATTCCGTATATTTGGACTCGTCGGCAATCACGACCAGTTCAGGGTTCAACGCCCGCGCCTGCTCGGCCAGCAGATTGACATTGTGGTGCGCGGTCAACGCCACGACCTGATACTTCTCTGGCTCCCGCGCGATCAGGTCGATCGTCTGCGTGCCCACCGATCCGGTCGATCCCAAAATGGCAACGCGGCGTTTTTTATCCAAACTCATAGCCAACTAACCCCACAAAATGTGACGAGAACCGCCAGCGCGATCCCCGCGAAAAACAATCCATCCACCCGATCCAGCAGCCCGCCATGTCCGGGGATCAGCGAGCCGCTGTCCTTGGCACCGGCGCGTCTCTTAACGGCAGATTCAAAGAAATCCCCCGCCTGCGCGATCACCGCCAGTGCGGCAGCGACCAAGGCCGCGCCCGCCGTCGGTTGAAGATCGAATCCCTTCAGACCAGCGTAGCCCAAAAGCGCGGCAGACGCCATGCCGCCCAGCAATCCCGCCCAAGTCTTTTTAGGGCTGATTTTGGGGCAGAGCTTCGGCCCGCCGATCAGACGTCCCGCAACGTAGGCGCCTGTGTCCGTCCCCCAAACAACCAGAAGCAAATATGTTATAAAAACAAGACCGTGCTGCGCGTTGTTACGCAGGAAGATCAGCGCAAGACCGCTCCACAGTACATAGGGGATCCCCGCCGCAACCCACGCCGCGCGAGACTTCCACGCAGGACCGAAGCCTTCTGTCTTGCCCGCGTAATAACCCAAAACCAGTGTGGCCAAAAGCGAGAGCAAGACCGCTTGCCCCATACCCTTCCCAACGGCGATCAGAACCAGCGCAGCCATCACGCCATAGGCCCACACCTTCCCGCGAAGAGAGAGGGCTGGCGCGGTAAGCCGCAGCCACTCGGTCATCGCAATCGCCATGGCCCCCGCGACCAGCAGCATG
>DNGD01000217.1 GCA_003486725.1 Rhodospirillaceae bacterium | reverse complement strand
TGCCAAGGTCAGCGCGAACGACACGTAAAGATGTGCCGCCCAGAACGCCCGCATATTTCGACTGAAACTTTTTTAGCTCACCCTGCGCCAAAGTTTGATCCGGATATGAGGCTAATTGAACCGAGGCCATTTTCCCCGTAACAGGCGCTGTCGTCGCCGTTTTCACGGCAGCCGGAGCCGCAGCAGGTTCAGCAGTCGTAGTTGAAGCCGCCGCAACGGGAATCTCGCCCGTTGTAAACAGTTCCTTCGGCAAACGCGCCATGGCGGCATCGGCCTTGGCTTGCTCGCTTGTTGTAGCTTTCACGGCTGTCTTTTCAACCTTCTTGGCGACCGGCGCGGCGACAGGCTGTTTCACTTCTGCCTTAGCTGGCGCTTCCGTCTTCGGCGTTTCGGCAGCCACCGGCGATACGGGCGCAGCAGCGGGCGCAGCCGCCTCGGTCACGGCGGGTGGAAGATTTTCTTCGGCCAGCTTTTCCGGCGTACTATCCGGCAGGCTCTCTGGCAGCTTTTCGGGCGTAGCGGCAACAGGCGCAGGCTCGGTGGGAGCCACAGGTGCCGCAGGCGCTGCTTGAGGCGTTTCTGGCGCGGGCAAAAGTTGTTCCACCCCGTCCGCGGCGGGCGGGATACCGTTCTTTTCATCCAACTGCTGGAACGCGGTCACATCCTGATGCGGAATATCAAGGCCACCTGGATCATCGGGGCGCTGCTTGATTGGCATCTCGGCCTGAATGTTCGGAATAGCTTCTTGCGTTTCCGGCGAAGAGTCACTCCCCATCACATTCATCATGATGCCGCCAACGATAGCGACTACCAACAGCACGAAGATGACCAACACACGGCGCGGCGTGAGCAAAGGAGTGCTGCTGCGGCGTCCAAAGTCAGAGCGCACGGGGCGCTGGGCAAACAATTCAGGTGGTGATTGTCTCGTCATTTCTCATTTCCTCTAAAGCGCTGCAGCCCATAACGGCAAGGCCGCTAGCTAAAACCGTTTGCACGGCTTTGACAAGGGCAAGCTTGGTGCGGGTTAGTTCAGGTTGATCGGGAACAATGAATCGTAACGCGGCGTTATCGTTACCTTTATTCCAGAAGCTGTGGAACGTCGCCGCAAGATCCATCAGGAAAAACGCGATGCGATGAGGCTCTTGCGCCACCGCTGCCGCCTCGACCGCGCGAGGCCAACCGGCCAAGGCGCGGATCAGCGCGATTTCTTCAGGGGCATCCAGTTTGGAAAGATCAAGTTTGGCCAGCATCTGCACCGACAGATCAAGATCGGGGATCAGCTTGGCCGCGCCGCGCATGACAGAGCAGCACCGCGCATGGGCGTACTGCACATAGAACACAGGGTTGTCGCGCGTCGTTTCCACGACCTTGGCGAAATCAAACTCCAACTCAGAGTCCGGCGCACGCGTCAGCATGAAAAAGCGCACCGCGCCCACGCCAACCTGCTCCACCATTTCGCGCAACGTAATCAGATTGCCCGAACGCTTGGACAGCTTGACCGGTTCGCCGTTTTTAAAGATTTTGACGATGTTGTTATAGATCACATCAAGCCGCGCGGTGCCGTTCGAAAACGCCGCGACGCCCGGACGCAAACGCTCCAGATAGCCACCATGATCGGTGCCGAGAATATTGATCATGTACTGAAAGCCGCGCTGCACCTTGTCATAGTGATAGGCGAGATCGGGCATCACATAGGCCCAGTTGCCGTCGCGCTTTTTCAGGGGGCGATCTACATCGTCGCCAAAATTGCTGGAGCGGAACAAGGTCAGCGGCACAGGCTCCCAGTTTTCCATCTCCTTGCCCTTAGGCGGCGGCAACGTGCCGACATAGATCAGGCCTTTTTCATCTAAAAGTTTAAAAACCTTGTCCAGCGTTCCATCTTCAACGAGCACACGTTCATTCGTAAACACATCGTGTTTGATACCGATCAGCGCCAAATCTTCCTTGATGACCTCGATCATATAATCGGTCGCAAAGCGGCGCACGGGTGCGAGCCATTCTTCTTCCGTCTTGCCGAGCCATTTGTTTCCATCGCGCGCAACCAACGCCGCCGCGACGTCCTTCAAATACTCGCCCGGATAGAAACCTTCGGGAATGCCTCCAATGTCCTCGCCCAGCGCTTCGCGATAACGCAGATGCGTCGTCTTCGCCAGCACATCGATCTGCGTGCCCGCATCGTTCATGTAATATTCGCGTGTGACATCATAACCGGCCTTGGTCAAAAGGCGGCACAGCGTATCGCCCAGCACAGCGCCGCGCACATGCCCCGCATGCATGGGGCCCGTGGGGTTGGCCGAGACAAACTNNACATTCACTTTTTGATGCTTGCCCAGATTGCTCTCGCCATAGTTCACGCCGGCGGTCAGGATTTCTTGAACTTCCGTGTGCCATGCGGTGGGCTTCAGGCGCAGATTCATAAAACCGGGGCCTGCAATCTCGACACTCGCGACCAGCGGCAGGCCTTCCAGCCTCGGCTTGATGATTTCGGCAATTGCACGTGGCGGCTTGCCCGCAATCTTGGTGAGGGTCATCGCCACATTGGTCGCCATATCGCCATGGGCAAGGTCACGCGGCGGCTCAACCACAAAGGCAGGTACGGGCGCAGAGAGTGTCAACACTCCCTCTTTGACCAGTTGATTGATGATTTCACCAACAGACGCTTGGACAGTTTTAAAAATAGACACTAGAGAGGCTCCCTCAACGGATAAACATTAGACGGCGATAGTCTGTATTTCACGATATCGTCGGAGGGCGTTCACGGTTGGCATCGTTAAATCTTTCGGTAAATTATCCAGAGGAACCCATTCTAAAGCCTCATGCTTCTCAGGTTCAAGATTTTGAAGCAGGCCGGTCAGCACTATAGCCTCATATTGTGGGGTAATCCAATGGGTTCCTTCGTCCGGCATGATGTGATCCGTCAGGCTCAAAAGCCTTAAAACACGGATGGTTAGTCCCGTTTCTTCAAGAACCTCACGCCCCACCGATAAGCTCCTCAACCAGCTTTGGCAAGGTTTGGCCAGCGGGGCCGGTACGTTTTTCGTGGAAAACGGGAGAACGCTCGGTTTCGGCAAGGTTGACCTCGATCGTCATCGCACCCGCCTGCGCTGCAATATCCACAAAACCAGCGGCTGGATAGACAAACCCCGACGTTCCGACGGCGATGAACAGATCGCACGCCATCAGCGCATCGATGATCTTGTCCATGTGATAGGGCATCTCGTGGAACAACACGATATCGGGGCGCAACCAGCCTGCCCGCCCGCAGACGGGACAGGCCGTTTCCGGCAGCACCTCCTCCAAAAACGGGGAGCGGGCACCGCAGTTGTTGCACAGAATGCTTTGCAGCTCGCCGTGCATCGGGAGCAGATTTTTCTGCCCCGCGCGTTTATGCAAGGGGTCCACGTTTTGCGTCACAACGAGAAGATTATCGTGATAATGATCCTCAAGTTTCTTAAGCGCCTCATGCGCGGGGTTTGGTTTTACGTCCTCTACAAAGCGGCGCAACTCATTAAAAAATGCGTTCACACCCCACAAGTCACGCTGCAAGGCCTCATGCGTCGCGACATCTTCAACGCGCCGCCCATGCCACAGCCCGTCCGGCCCGCGAAAAACAGGCACGCCAGACTCGGCGGAGATGCCAGCCCCCGTCAGGACGACAATTTTTTGATAAGACGCGTTCATGAATTCGTGCCCCTGCATACCCTGTTGAGCCATTATAATTTATAACGACAATAGTGTGAATCATGATAGGCTTTTTGCCTTACGGACTATACCCTTCTTTATCGACACACCCGCACCATGGAGGCAATATGAAAGCGTTCTTACTGGCGGCAACCGCTGTTTTCCTGATGATCCCCCCCGCTTATGCGCAGATCAGCGAGAGCCTTCTGGAAGCTGAGCCGCCCGCCGCCGCAACACTCACGGTCGAAGAGCCAGCGCCACCCGTTGCCGAGCAAGCACCAGCCGTAGAGGAAAAAGCCCCTATGGCAGCCGCCCCCAAGGCCGTACAAAAGAAAGCCAAGACGGCTGTGAAGAAAGTAGCCAAAAAGAAGATCGCGAAAAAGAAAGTTGCCAAGAAAGCAGCCAAAGCCAAAACCGCAAAGAGCAAGGCTGCCCCCAACCGCGACTACGTCTATAGCCCCAAAGCAGCCAAGAAATCAGGCAAGAAAAAAACACCACAACGAGACCAGTTCCTTCAACCCGAACAAGAAGAGTCAGTCACGCCCACCCCCGACGTGACCTCGGTTCTCGTCTCGGTCGGAAGCTCGCCCATTTACTCGCGGAGCGGCTTGCCCATCAAGAGCGGCCAATAAGACTCTGACCGTCTCAAGGCACAAACAAAAACACCCCCGCTTTTGACAAGCGGGGGTGTTTTTTTATCTGTGTCGCAAAGCTTTCGCTTACACCATCGTCTCGGTCGAAAAGAGGCTGCGATGCTCCTTGACCGCAAAGCGATCGGTCATGCCAGCGATATAATCAGCAATGATGCGTGCTTTAAAGACATCCTCGGTCTCGCGGCCACGTACCTTGGCGTACCATTCGTTCGGCAGACATTCCGGCTTTTCCATCAGGAACACGAACATATCCTTGACGATACGCTCAGACTTCGCGCAAACGCGGTTGACCTTGCTGTGACCGTACATGCGCTTTTTCAGGAAGTCGCGCAGGATGCGAATATTCTGCTGCATCGCGAAGCTAAAGCAGATCGTCGGCTCCTTCGCCTTGCGCACATCCAAAGCCGATTGCGGATTAAGGCGCGAGATCGTCGCACGCGTGGAATCCATCATATCCGTGACCATCGACCCGATGACCTGACGCACGGCGGCGTGCATGATCCGGTCTTTCTCGGCTTTTGGATGGTGGCGCTTGATGTCTTCCAATATCGGGCCAAAGAGCGGCAACGATTTCAGATCCTCAAAGTCAAAGAATCCGGCGCGATAACCATCATCAATATCGTGCGTGTTATAGGCGATGTCATCGGCCAGCGCCGCAACCTGAGCCTCTGGCCCCGCGAAATGATGCAAATCGAGATCGAACAGAACGTTGAATTCGGCAATGCTGGCGGGAACGGTTTCGCCCGCCTTTTCTGGCAGCAACGGCCCGTTATGCTTGACGACACCTTCCAAGGTTTCCCATGTCAGGTTGAGGCCGTCGAACTCCAGATAGCGATGTTCCATCTGCGTCAGCACGCGGAAGGTCTGCTCATTATGGGAGAAGCCGCCATAGGGTTGCATCAGCTCGGACAACGCCCACTCACCGGCATGGCCAAAACAGGTGTGACCCAGATCGTGCGCCAAGGAAATGGCATCCGTCAGATCCTGATTCAGATTTAGCGTCCGCGAGACGGCACAAGCAATCTGTGCAACCTCTAGCGAATGCGTCAGGCGGGTGCGGTAATAGTCGCCCTCGTTTTCAATGAAAACCTGAGTCTTATTACGCAGCTTGCGAAAGCCGCCAGAATGGACAATGCGGTCGCGGTCGCGCTGGAACTCGGTGCGCGTTTCGCTAGGCGATTCAGGGATAAGCCGACCGCGGGTCTCTTCAGCCTTGGTGGCGTAGGGGGCGAGCTCACGGCTGCCATCTTGCATGTATTTTGTCATAGGCGCACATTAGCGTGGCAGTTAACCTTTGACCAGAGGCAAAAATGCGTATCGCGACGTGGAATGTGAACTCGGTAAGGGCGCGTCTTGTGAATGTCACAAGCTGGCTGGAGGCCGCGCGTCCTGACGTTCTGCTTCTGCAAGAAATCAAGTGCGAGACGGACGCCTTCCCTCGCTTTGAATTTGAAGCCATGGGCTATCAGTGTCATGTGATCGGCCAGAAAAGCTATAACGGCGTGGCGCTTCTCACCCAGCTGCCCGCGACGGAAGTCATAACCGCCCTTCCCGATGATGAAGCCGATACGCAAGCCCGTTATATCGAAGCAACGATTGAAGGCATGCGCATCGCCTCGCTCTATCTGCCCAACGGGAACCCCGTCGGCACCGAGAAGTACGATTATAAATTGGCGTGGATGAAGCGGCTGAAAGCGCACTGCGCCGCGATGCTTCGGTCAGAAACGCCGTTTGTGCTGGGCGGCGATTTCAACGTGATCCCCGAGGCCATCGATGTTTATGATCCAAAGGGCTGGGAGCAAGACGCCCTCTTCCAGCCGCGCACCCGCGCCGCGTATCGCGAGATTTTGAATCTTGGCATAACAGAGGCCTTCCGCACCTTACACCCGACTGAGCAGGCTTATACGTTCTGGGATTATCAGGCCGGTGCGTGGCAGCGTGACCTCGGCTTACGTATCGATCACTTCTTTTTGTCGCCAGAGGCGGCGGACCGCCTGATCGCCTGCGACATTGACCGCGAGCCGCGCAGCCACGACAAAGCCTCCGACCACACCCCCGTGGTGGTGACGGTGAGATAGAGGGTTCAGGGTTCGGATATCGCATTTTACCGCATCGTCATCCCAGAAAACTTTCTCTTCGGCTCACGATAGTGAGACGAAAGAAAGTTGATCTGGGATCCAGTTCCCATTGCCGTTTGCGACGTCGGCAGACATTTCATCACGGAGAGGCCAACTGGATCCCTCGTCCATTTTCTTTCGCGCTAACGCGCGAAAAGAAAATGTCGTGGGATGACGAAAAAAGAACAAAAAAGAGGGAGAGCTTTCGCCCTCCCCCTGAATTCCGAATGCCGGATGTTTGCTTAGGCGGCCTTCTTTTCTTTTTCCTTGGTCAGAACGCCTTCAAGCTTGGCGGTCGCCTTGATCTGGTCGATCTTCTCGACGGCGGCGAGTTCACGCGACAAACGCTCCAACGCAGCTTGATAGATCTGGCGTTCGCTGTACGAATGCTCGGGCTGATCCACGCCACGATGCAAATCGCGCACGACTTCCGCGATCGATACGGGATCGCCGGAATTGATCTTTGATTCATATTCCTGAGCGCGGCGGCTCCACATAACGCGGCGCACCTTCGACTTGCCTTGCAAGGTCGAGAGAGCTTCCTTAATACGATCGCGCGAGCTAAGGCGGCGAAGACCCGAAGTCTTGGCCTTGGCGACAGGCACTTTCAAGCGCATGCGGTCTTGCTCAAACATGATGGAGTACAAAGAAACGGTGTCCGCACCGACTTCAAATGTATCAACCCCTTCTACGCGGCCCACACCATGGGCAGGATATACGACAAAATCACCCTTTTTGAATTCAAGCTTCTCGGTCATGTTTTGATGGCTCCCTACGCGCTAAACTTCCATAAGCTCTTTGTACAAGTCAAACGTGGCAAATATACGGTACGTAAAAGTACGTACCTCTCCCGCCCTGCAACTCTAGCCGAACAGTCGAATTGTCTTGCCGATGGATTATGTATACCATTTTTTAGTGAACATTACAAAACTTTCGCAAAAGAAAACTACAATTCGTTTAGATTCAATATGTTACAATGTGCTTTTGTTAACCAATTTTGGGGTAATTGGTTAATTTTCGAAAATATTCTTCGTGACAACACCTGTTTTCCGATGCAGCAACCCTTGCCGATTCGCAAGGTTTTTTGTGCGCTGCAAACAGGGGAAAGAAAGTTCGTTATTCCCGTTACAGGAAATGCAAAAGCGGCGCAGCAGTCTGAGCAAGAGTGAAAGAACGCGTCATCCCCGCGAAAGCGGGGATCCAGCCCTGCCGCGCAGCTTCGCGCGGCAAAGTTTCTTCTAAGCGTCTGCAAGGCATAAGACTCATGTGCGCTGCAGACGCAGCGCAACTGGATCCCCGCTTTCGCGGGGATGACGAAGAAAAAAATCACCCGCAGGTAAAGTTCCGCTCCTTCACCCGCCCTGAGATCGGCAGACGAGAGAAGTTGTCATAATTCTGAACGGCAGAGTACGACGAGCCAGACTCATCCGGCTTAAAGGACGAAGTTTGGTCTCCAGCAGGAAAAAATTTCTTTTCCTTCTCGCGGCGAATTGTCGGCGTTGCCTCAGGCTGCCCGTCTTTGCGGGATGTTGTATCAATGTTATTTTTCTTTAGAAAATTAAGAAAATCTATTTCTTCTTTGGGGCTAGAATAAGCAAGCGTAAAAGCTGTTGGGGAAAGATCAAAATTACATCTTGATCGCCCACTCCAACCAAAAGTCCCAAACGAATTTTTGTAGCTAACAACTCCACTTAACCGAACAGTTTGGTTATCTCCCACCCCGATTATTCTGGCATCCATCCCATATCGGTTTTCAGCAGTTGTTGAGCTTTTTGAAGGCGCCATTACATCGCTGCAGTCAAAAACAGTTAATGGCGTTCCATAATCAACCAGCACATGAAAATTTCTGGATAATCCGATCTTTTGGCTTTCTTCGTAGTTGGCATTTCGAGTGTTTTCCTTTTTGACTCCAACGGATACTGTTGCGACAGCTGCAGCCGAGAAAGCAACGGCTATTCCTAAGGATGTCTTTGGAAAACGCGCAACTACTGGCGCAACAACAAATCTTAAAGCGCCATAAAATACCCATATCATACCAGTAAACACTGCACCAAAGGCCGTTCCAATTCCTTTTCCAACTTCACCAGCAGTGGCCACTATTAAAACATCACTCGCCGATATCCCCTTTTTTTTATCATCACTCATCTGAAATATCTCCTTCTCTATATTTTAGAAAACATGCACTCACTATACCCCTACGCTCGGGACGTTTTCAATATTATAGGGCGTGGCGGCGTAGATGATTTTAACCCAGTTTGTGTAGAGAAAACCGGTGTGGCGCCAGCTGTTAAACGCGGGCTCGGACGGGTCATTTTCGGGATAATAATGCGCCGGTAAAGGCGCAGCCGGATTGCCCACCGCATCACGCACATACTCGCGGCCTAAGGTGTCCGTGTCATATTCGGGATGGTTAAGAACATAAAGGCGGCGCGGAAAAAGCAGCGTATCTTGCTCATATAATTCGGATTCCACCAAGATGTTGGGGCCCGCCTCTGGTGCGTCCGCGACGATCTCCAACGCTTTAACCTTAACAATATCCTCGCGCCGCGGGCTTTTCCAACGCGACACGGGAACAGAAAAACGATCCGGCAGACCGAACGCAACGCCCGTTTTATCGGACATTAACCGATGCTCAAACAGGCCGAAAGTCTTAACGTCCGCCTTCAAACTATCGATGCCATGAAAGTATTTAAGCGCTGCCTTCGCACCCCAGCACAGGAATAACGACGAAAAGACATTTGTCTTTGACCATGCGAAAATCGCCTCAACCTCCGGCCAAATGGCTTCCTGCTCCACGCGCTCTTGAAGCGCATTCACGCCCGTGACGATCAGACCATCGAACTTGCGATGTTTGACATCACTCCACGCATTATAAAACTTGTGGATGTGCTCGGCGGGCGTGTTCTTCGTCTCGCGCCCCTCACGAACGTGCGCCATATAGGAGTCCGTCGCGATAAAGGTCAGATGCACTTGCAGCGGCGTGTGACCGATCCACTGCGCAAGCTGCCGCTCAGTCGCCTGTTTGTCGGCCATCAGATTGATGATCGCAATCTCCAGCGGGCGAATGTCTTGGCGGAGCGCTCGCCGCTGATCAATCGCCGACGGATTCCCCAGCGACGGCAAAAAAGGATGTGTTTCTTGGGAGGTGATAATAACGGGCATCGATTGCACCAAAACTTTCAGGACTCATTTGCGCCGCAGACGCGGCGCAGCTGGATTCCCGCTTTCGCGGGAATGACGATATTGGGAAGTTTGTTGTCACAATGAATGCTTTGTCAAGCTGACATAAATGCGAATATTCAATTATAGAAATTACTAAACAATGTCATTCCCGCGAAAGCGGGAATCCAGCGCCG
>DNGD01000135.1 GCA_003486725.1 Rhodospirillaceae bacterium | reverse complement strand
TGACCGTTGCTTCCTCGACGCGTTGGTCAAGGCCCGTCGTATCGTCAAGTTGCTGAACCGAAAGATAGTTGACGTAGGGGCGGAAATTTTTGGCACCGGCAGAGGCTTGAAGTTCTTGCTTGTTGAAGGCGAGATCGTCCCGATTAAGGCGGAAGCCGTAATTGACGCTCAGCCATCCGGCGGGGATCAGATCGACGCGTCCGACATAATCCGAAAAACGTTCTGTCAAACCGGAGTTGTCAGGGAACGACGTGTCGCGTTTCATGCGGAAAACTTGCCCGCCCAGCATTTCGATGCNNCCATTGTGGCCGATCAGGGCGTGCCGGATGCCATAGGCGAGGCGTGTCCCGCCCTCGACACGATCATTGCCGGTAAAGCGGTTGGGGAGGAAGAGGTTGGTTTCGTCAAATTCGGCGTCAAGACTGTCCTCGTTGGGGAGTAGGTTTTTCTGCGAAACGCGCGGCGCGACGGAGACAACGGCGATGGGCTCCAGTAACTGGAGATACGTTTTGCCGCTCCGCCCCAAGGGATAGCGGATATTGATGTTACCCTGCGCAAAAGGACGGGTGCGGACGACGCTGGAGAAGCCGGAGCCCAAAGGCGCATTCGGATCCGGTACGTTGTCTGCCCAATAGCTGTCGGTACGCGCGAGGCCGGACACCGTTGTCAAGAACCCGACGGAGGAGACAAGCTGGCGTTCCCATCCGGCGTTAAATGAGGCGCGGCGCGTGCTGGCGCCTTGCAGCTCTGGTGCCACGTTCGTGCGGCGCGAGGTGACCAGCAGACTGCTGTCGAACGACCAGCGTCCCCCCAGCGTTTTGTTCGGTTCGCCAAAGGCGCTATAGCGAAGTTCCGGCGCGACAAGCGGCTCGATCAGCTGGTTGCCGGGGCGGATATCTTTAAAGTAATAGACGTTGCCTGCGGCGTAGTTTCGACCCTTGAAGTTCTCGACATAGGCGCGGTTGACCAAGATTTCTTCATCGCCGTATTTGTAGCGCGGCAGATAGCTTTTATCCGTCGTCAAAGCCAGATTGGTTCCCGTCCGCCATGTGTTCGTAATGTCGAATTCGGCGAAACCGAAAAGATGGCCGCGCCATTGTCTGCCTTTATTGATTCCTGACTCGTTGACGAACTCGGTTTTGGCCGCACTGGTGGTCCAACGCATGTCGCCATTTTCAAACCGGTAGCGCCAGTCTGCTTCGACCTGCAGCTTGTCCACCGTGCTGAAAAGGGGCGTGACGACAAGATCGCTGTTGGGTGCGATATCAAAATAATAGGGCGTGCGCACGAGGGTGCCGAGGGTGTTGTCCATCCCGCCCGACGGCGTCAGGAAGCCTTGCCGGCGGCGAACCGTTGGATCGGGGTGCGAGAAATAGGGAGTGTAGAAAACCGGAAGGCCGTTAAATTCGATCGTCGCATCGCGGTAGATAATGTTCTTGGCCTCGCTGTCGTGCGTGATGCGTTTCCCTTTAAGCTGCCACAAAGGCGGTGCCTTGGGGTCGTCTTTGCAAAGGTCGCAAGCGGTATAGACGCCGCGATCCGCGATCATATAGCGGCCTTCGTAACGCTGCGCGTCCTTGGCCACCATGCGCGAATTATCGGGGAACATCATGCCGATTTTGTCGATGAAGCCTTGCTTCATATCGGCGGTTACTTCCATTTGGTCGGCGTAAAGAATCTGCCCTGAACTTTCCGTGACGGCGACATGGCCAGTGGCCTGAACGACGTCGTTATTTTTGTTATAGGTCACTTTGTCGGCGCGCAGAACCTTGTCGCTCAGACCGATTTCCACATTTCCTATGGCGGTCATCACGCCAGATTGTTCGTCAAACGAAAGATGATCGGCTTCCAAAAGGGGCTGTTGCGGCGGAGCTGACGTTGGCGCGGCGGCGAAAGCGGGCGCAGCAAGACACAGCCAGACAGCTGTCAAAAGACCGCTACAGAGGTATCGTTTTTTGTGTGTCTCGTTTCGTTTAAGCATGTCTTATGGTTTGCCAGAGTCCCATTAAGCCGACAATATTGTAATGCCCTGAAAACTTTGACAATTTGTTAACTTTCGGCGCTTTAGCGGCTTGTCGAGTCTGGGGGACTGTTTTTCTCTGCTTTTCTTGCCATTTTTCTTGCTCTTGGCGGGGGTGCCCCATACATTTGCGGCATGAACAATCAATCCCCCATCTTTTTTTGTGCCATCGGCGGCAGCGGCATGTTGCCGCTGGCTTTGATTATGAAAGCGCGAGGGCACAAAGTTATAGGCTCTGATCGGGGGCGTGATCAGGGACGCACGCCGGAGCGTTTCGCCTTTCTGGAAAGTCAGGGCATCGCGCTTTACCCGCAAGACGGTAGCGGGATTACGGCTGATTTGGGGGCGCTCGTGACCTCGGCAGCGGTGGAAGAAACCGTGCCGGATGTCCGCACAGCGGTCGAAAAGGGCGTGCCCGTTCAACGCCGCGCCGCCGTTCTGGCCTCGCTTTTTAATCAGGCAAAGGTGCGTTTGGCTGTGGCCGGAACCAGCGGAAAGTCAACGACCACGGGGATGATTGGCTGGATTTTGCATCAGGCAGGGAAAAACCCTACGGTGATGAATGGCGCGGTGATGAAGAACTTTGTGACCCCTGCGGTGCCGCTCGCCAGTGCGCTTGTGGGGGATCCGGATCTGTTCGTCAGCGAGGTGGATGAGAGCGATGGATCGATCGATGGATTTACGCCAACGATAGCCGTTTTGAATAACATAGCGCACGATCATAAGACAATGGATGAACTGCGCGGCCTGTTCTCCCGCTTCACGGCCAAGGCGCAAAACGTGGTTATCAATCTGGATAATGAGGAGACGGCGCGGCTGGCCACGCCACCCATGACCAGCTACAGCCTGCGCGATCCAGCGGCAACATTGTTTGCGGATCAGCTGGCTTTTGACCAGACGAGTGTGCGCTTTCGCGTGACACATACAGCGGCGAACCAGAATGTAACGTTGCATCTGCCCTTGCAGGGACGACACAATGTCTCAAACGCGCTGGCTGCTATGGGCGCGGCGATGGCGGCGGGTGTAACGCTTGAGGTGGCGGCAAGGGCTCTGGAATCTTTTGCGGGCATTGCGCGACGTATGGAAAAAGTCGGGCAGGTGAGGGGAATCACTGTCTATGACGATTTTGCTCATAATCCCGATAAGATAGCGGCGTCTCTTGATGCGTTACATCAGTTCGAGGGTCGTTTATCGATTTTGTTCCAACCACACGGTTATGGCCCCCTAAAACTGATGAAAGAGGGCTTTATCGAGGTGTTTTCGCGCCTTTTGAGGCCTCAAGACGCCCTTTTCATCGTTGAAACCATGTATCTGGGCGGGACGGTCGACAAGTCCGTCACCAGCGCTGATCTGGTCGAGGCGCTGCGTCAAAAAGGGTGCCCTGCCTTTTACGAATCTGACCGCGAAAAGGCGGCGGCGACGATGGTCGCTGCGGCGCAGAGCGGCGACCGCTTGATCGTCATGGGCGCGCGCGACGACACCTTGCCCGTTTTGGCCGCGAAGATTCTTGCCGCGCTGGGGTGAGAGGGTTACTGGTCGGCCTTCTCGAAGGCGGCGGCCCACTCTTGCATCAGATGGATCAGCTTTGAAGAGAGCGTGTGATACTCTCCTGTGTCACGAAGCGCGTCGAGGGCTTCCAGACGCCTTCCTTCTATGGCGAGCAAGAGAATCGTGCTGGCCAGAACATGGAACTCCTTATGCAGACTTAGGCAGCGGGCGTATTGCTCAAGCTCTTTCGCTTTTTCGGGGATGTCTTCTCCGAAAAGCCATTGCCCGAACGGGCACGCATTGTCCTGAGCGACAACCTCCGGGACAACGGAGGCGGATCGACCCGCATCGATGGCATTGAGTAAATTGATTTTCCATTGGGCATGCGCTTCGATGGCGGATTGAATTTCATTTTGTAATGACATAAAGGCTCCCGTTCTTCTGAATGGGTCTATAGTAACCGTTGAACATTAAAGCGCCCTTAACGAGAAAAAAACGCCGCCAACCATAAGGTTAGCGGCGCTTTTTAATGCCTTAGATTAAGCCCTAAGGCTTATTCAGCAGCGTCTTCAGCCTTGGCCTTCTTGGCGCGGGGCTTCTTTTCTTTCTTCGGGGCTTCTTCGCCTTCCGTCTCGGCTGGTACGGCAAGCGGATCCGTCGTTCCAATCGCTTCGATCACGGCGCGTTCAGCTTCCTCGGCAGCGGCCTTGGCGGCAGCCTTGATCAGGGCAACGCCCTTTTCAGCCTGCATCACCGCTTCTTCAACCGAACGGGCGACGTTCACGGTCAGCTTGATCGTGACTTCGGGGTGCAACTTCACCTTGACGGGGAAGAGGCCGAGCATCTTGATCGGCTCATCGATCTGGACCATCAGGCGGTCGATCGTCTTGCCGGCTTCCTTGGCGGCTTCGGCAACGTCACGCGCGGTGACGGAACCATACAGCATGCCCATTTCGCTGGCCTGACGGATGACAACAACCTTGATGTTGTCCATCGTCTTGGCAAGGGCTTCGGCCATTTCGCGCTTGGTGGCGTTCTTGGCTTCCAGCTCGGCGCGTTGCTTTTCGAACAATTCATGATTGCTCTTTGTAGCGCGCAGGGCCTTTTTCTGAGGCAACAGGTAGTTGCGTGCGAAGCCGGGGCGAACCTTGACCGTCTGGCCGAGTGCGCCGAGACGTTCAATGCGTTCTAACAAAATTACTTCGATCATGATTTCTATTCTCCTTTGCTTTAGGCGCCAGCGCGGTCGTTGACATAAGGAAGCAAGGCAAGGAAGCGCGCGCGCTTGATTGCTTGCTTCAGCTCGCGCTGTTTCTTGGTCGAAACGGCCGTGATGCGTGAAGGCACCATTTTGCCGCGTTCGGAAACAAAGCGGCCCAAAAGGCGAACGTCCTTGTAATCGATCTTTGGCGATTGTTCGCTGCTGAAGGGGCAGGTCTTGCGACGGCCAAAGAAGTGGCCTCCGCCCATACCGCCCGATCCACCGGTGCGACGCTTGCCGCCGGGGGCGGCTGAAGTGGTTTCTGGTGTGCTCATTGGTGAGTCTCCTTAAAAACTAAAAAAGGTTATTCTTCGATTGCGG
>DNGD01000004.1 GCA_003486725.1 Rhodospirillaceae bacterium | reverse complement strand
TCGATGGGCTGGGGCTTTTTCTCAAATGCGGGCTTTCATGCCTTTGCCGGCTGCATGGCAACGCAAATGGAGCACATCGCATCCGACGATCCTATGATGGGTCACTAGGCGCAAGCTGCGGACGCAGCGCGGCGGCCATCTCCATATACATCAGCGAATGCTTGCTTTCCGGCTGCGAATGCATGATCGGCGTTCCCGCATCCGAGGTCTCGCGCAACGTCAAATCCAGCGGCATATGACCAAGGAACGGAATATTCAAACGCTCCGCATCCTTGCGCGCGCCGCCATGACCAAAGATGGGCGTGTGTTCATGGCAATGCGGACATTCGAAACTGCTCATATTTTCGATCATGCCCATAATCGGCACATTGATTTTTTCGAACATCGCGATGCCCTTGCGCACATCAAGCAAGGCCAGATCCTGCGGCGTCGAAACGATCACCGCGCCTGACAACGGTACATGCGAGGCAATAGACAACGGCACGTCGCCCGTTCCGGGCGGCATATCCAGAACCAAAACGTCGCGCTGTCCCCAATCGACATCATGCAGCATTTGCTTCAGCGCACTGTGAAGCATAGGCCCGCGCCAGATCAAAGGCGCGTTTTCCGGCACCATAAGACCCATCGACATCGCCGCGATGCCCATCGCTTCTTGTGGGATAAGAAGACCGTCTTCGCTCTCCTCCATCTCCTCGCGCAGTCCCATAAGGCGCGGCAGTGATGGTCCTTGAATATCGGCATCCAGAATACCGACCGAAAGGCCGCTGGCGTGAAGCGCCAAAGCCAGATTGACGGCAGTCGTGGATTTGCCGACGCCGCCCTTGGCCGATGCGACGGCAATAATGGTCTTGACGCCTTTGGGAAGACGGGGCGGTTCTTGCGCCGGTCTGGATTTTGCCATCGAAGGCGCGGGGGCCTTGCGATGCGCCGTAAGGATCACGTTCACCTTCGATATGCCCGTTGCGCGTATCACCTGCTGCGCCGCAGCCGCCCGCAGGCTTTCCAACTGCTGCCCCAAAGCGGGGTCGACCTCGATGACGATTTGAATATGCGGCTGGCCGCTTTCATCCTCTTGGATGGTGATGCCAGAGACCAAGCCCGCCTGAACGATGCCAGTATCGGTACCGGGGATTTTGATTTGCGTGAGAGCGCGAAGGACAACGTCTTGAGAAGGAAGAAGCATGTTTTCAATCTTTTTTGGGGGTTTCAACGACTCTACCAACCCCTTCTCCCCCGCACAAGAAATAGATTTGTGCACGCGGAAACTCATGTTAAACCCAATGTATTATAACCATTATGGAAAACCATGACCATGAACGCTGCCTTTCCCCACCGCCATATTCTCGGCATCGAACAACTGAGCGCACAGGACATTCGCACGATCCTTGACCTCGCCGCGCGTTACGCCGCACAGAACCGCTCCATACAAAAAAGCTGCGACAAATTGTCGGGCAAGATTATCGTCAATATGTTCTTTGAAAACTCCACGCGCACGCGCACCTCGTTCGAGGTTGCGGCCAAGCGTCTTGGTGCCGATGTCGTGAACTTCACCTCCAGCGCCAGCTCGATGAACAAGGGCGAGACGTTTTCCGACACCATGCGGGTGATCAACGCGATGCGCGCCGACGGGTTCGTGATCCGCCATTACGAAGACGGCGCGGTTCAACAAGCCTCGACGCTCGTGGACGGCAACGTTCTGAACGCAGGCGACGGCGCGAACGAACACCCGACGCAGGCATTGCTCGACGCGCTGACCATGGAACGCCACAAAGGAAAGCTTGAAGGCCTAAAGGTTGCCATCTGCGGCGATATCAAACACAGCCGCGTGGCGCGGTCCAACGCCATCCTCCTTGGCAAGATGGGCGCAAAAGTCTTTTTCTATGCGCCGCCGCAATTTGCCTTGGAAGATTCTGCCAAGCTGGGCGTGACTGTGTGCAAATCCATGAAGGAAGCCTTGCAAGACAGCGATGTCGTGATGATGCTGCGCATTCAAAACGAACGTCTTGCCGCAGGAGAGTTCTCCATGAAGGGCGACGAGTATCACACGCAGTACGGCCTCGATCACCAAAAGCTGGCATGGGCCAAGAAAGACGCGATCGTGATGCATCCCGCCCCGATGAACAGAGGTATTGAAATCACCAGCGAGCTTGCCGACGATCCCGCGCACAGCGTCATCTTTGAACAAATGGAAATGGGCGTCGCGGTGCGCATGGCGTGTCTGGATTTGTTGTTGTCTAATGACGGATACTAAACAGTGGGTTTGTTGTGATAAAAGACACAAGAAACCCCGTCATTGCGAGCGACCAACGGGAGCGTGGCAATCCATCTCGTACATTTTCCACTCATAGCTGCCGTGGAAATTGCAAGATGGATCGCCACGGCGCTACGCGCCTCGCGATGACGGTGTTTTTTGTTTAACGCACAGTTTGGCTTGAAAGGTTTCTCATGCTCACTTACATCGTACCTGCCCTCGCCTATCTTCTCGGCAGTATTCCCTTTGGTTTGTTGCTCACCAAACTGGCCGGTGCGGGCGACATTCGCGCCATCGGCTCCGGCAATATCGGGGCGACAAATGTTCTGCGCACCGGCAAAAAAGGGCTGGCCGCGGCAACGCTCCTTCTCGATATGCTCAAAGGCACGGCGGCGGTGATCCTCGCGCAACACTACGCACCAGAAGTCGCAAACATAGCGGCGCTGGCCGTGCTGCTGGGCCATATGTTTCCCGTGTGGTTGAAATTCAAAGGCGGTAAAGGCGTGGCGACGGCGTTCGGTATCATGCTCGCTTTGTCATGGCCCGTTGCCCTGATGGCGGCGCTGACATGGTTGGCTTCCGCGATCCTGTTACGCATTTCATCGGCAAGCGCTCTGATCGCCCTCGCCTCCGCGCCCGTTTACCTGATCATCTTCGGCCAATTCGAACTGGTCCTGCTCTCCGTTCTTATTCTTGTGCTCGTTTATTCCAAGCACTATGCCAACATCATCCGCCTCGTGAAGGGCACGGAGCCGCATATCGGGCAATAGAAGACGCAAAGCCCCAACAGCCATCCCACCCTTTTTGATTCTTTATTGTGCGCACTATCTCCACCATCACCACTCGTCACCCCGCCGAAGGGCGGGGTCCAGACGCGCTGCGTCTGCAGCGCGTGTGAGCCATATGCCGCGCAGACGCGCGGCGCTGGATACCGGCCTTCGCCGGTATGACGATAAAGGATGGTGCAATTCCAACTTATCGATTAATGCCCTTGTCCCCCCAAACTTCGGCGAGTTTTCGGATTTTTGATCCAAAAGCGGATTAAAAATTTCGAGTCTTATAAAAACAAGGGGTTAGTCCCTGTTGGTGAACTGGTTAATATCTTTGTATTTCAATGGGTTAGCTTAGGCTGTTCGTCGGGAAGGTCGCTAGAGGCTACCAGATTACCTTCCCAAGCCCCACAGAGCCGCAAAATTTTGAGTCACATTGATTTTAAACGCTTTTTTCTGGGCTGTTTCAGAGGGTATAATTCAGTGTTTTGGGATTGCTCCCCCATGCCATTATCTCTATCAAGGTTTCATGAAAAAGACCCCATTAAATGATTCCGAGCGCCTTGACTGGCTGCGCTTGATCCGCACCGAAAATGTCGGCCCCGTCACCTTTCGCCAGTTGATTACCCGCTACGGCACCGCGCGGCAAGCGCTGGAGGCGCTGCCGACCTTGGCCAAAAAAGGCGGTCGCAATCGTGATCTGTCCCCGCCCTCGCCGCGCGACATCGAAAATGAAATCACCTTTGTCGAAAAAGAAGGCGGGCGGATTTTATGTTCTTGTGAACCGGATTATCCGGAAATGCTCGCCGCGATTGAAGATGCGCCCCCAGCCCTTACCGTTTTTGGCGATCCGGCTCTTTTGCATAAAAAACAGCTGGCTGTCGTCGGCGCACGCAACGCGTCGATCAATGGCCGCAAGATGGCCGAGAAACTCACGCGTGATCTCGCCGAACAGGGCTACGTCATCACGTCGGGCCTAGCGCGGGGCATTGACACCACCGCACACAATAATGCGCTTTCCACCGGCACCGTCGCGGTGCTGGCGGGCGGCATCGATATGGTCTACCCCGAAGAAAACCGAGTCCTTTATGAGCGCATCATCGAGCAAGGTTGCGTTGTGTCCGAGCAACCCGCCCACTGCGAGCCACGCGCCAACCTATTCCCCAAACGCAACCGGATCATATCGGGCCTCAGCCTTGGCGTGATTGTGGTTGAAGCGGCGCGGCAGTCGGGCTCTCTCATCACCGCGCGCATGGCCTTGGAACAGGGGCGCGAGGTCTATGCGGTTCCAGGCTCTCCCCTTGATCCCCGCGCGGGCGGAACCAACGAACTCCTACGCCAAGGCGCGACGTTAACCGAAACCGCCGCCGATGTTCTGGAGCACCTATTAAGCCCTCCCCGCCTGTTCGCCGAGAACCCCTCCGAGGGGTATGACCCCCCTATTGCCGTTGTGGATGACCGGCAACTGGACCAAGGACGGTCAAAAATCATAGAGAATCTAAGCACTTCACCAGTATCTGTTGACGAACTCGTCCGGCAGTGTCAATTGTCTCTGCCCTTGGTGCTTACCGTTCTGCTGGAATTAGAGCTGGCCGGACGGCTCGATCGCCAACCGGGGCACCAAGTCGCGTTAATCGGATAGCTGGTCACAAAGGGGCGCTCGTGTCGCATAAAGTCGTCATCGTTGAATCGCCTGCCAAGGCGAAAACCATAAACAAATATCTGGGTTCTGACTATGTGGTTGTGGCCTCGTTCGGTCATATCCGCGACTTGCCGCCCAAGGATGGCTCTGTCCGCCCCGACGAAGATTTTGCGATGGATTGGCAGCTGGGCGACCGCGCCAAAAAACCCGTTGACGAAATTGCCAGCATTGCCAAAGGCGCCGACGCCATCTATCTCGCCTCGGATCCTGATCGCGAAGGGGAAGCCATCGCGTGGCATGTGCACGAGATTCTCAAAGAAAAAAAACTCGTTAAAACGACGCCCGTCCACCGCATCACCTTTAACGAAATCACGAAAAACACCGTTCTGGACGCCATCGCCCATCCGCGCGAGATTGATCAAAACCTTGTCGATGCCTATATGGCGCGCCGCGCTTTGGATTACCTTGTCGGCTTTTCGCTCTCGCCTGTTTTGTGGCGCAAGCTGCCCGGATCGAAATCGGCAGGACGCGTGCAATCGGTCGCGCTGCGCCTGATTTGCGAGCGCGAATCCGAGATCGAAGCCTTTAAACCGCAAGAATTCTGGACGCTGGAAGGCCTGTTTAAGACGCAAAATGGTGGTGTTTTACCCGCGCATTTGACGCATTTGAACGGTAAAAAGCTGGACAAATTCGCCATTGGAAACGAGGCGGAAGCCACCGCGACGCTGGCCATTTTGAACCAGCTAAAATACCACGTCGGTTCGATCGAAAAGAAGCAGTCGAAGCGCAACCCCTACCCGCCCTTCACCACCTCGACGCTGCAACAGGAAGCCAGCCGCAAGCTTGGCCTTGGCGCGACGCGCACGATGCGTATCGCCCAAGCCCTCTATGAAGGTGTCGATATTGGCGGCGAAACCGTGGGTCTTATCACCTATATGCGTACCGATGGCGTGTCGATTTCCACCGAAGCGGTGATGGCCGCGCGCGATGTGATTGCGGAAGATTTCGGCAAGGATTTTGTGGCCAGCTCCCCGCGCATGTACAAATCGACGGCCAAGAATGCGCAGGAAGCGCATGAAGCGATCCGCCCCACGGATCTGCGCCGTCGCCCGCAACAGGTCGCGAAATATCTCGATGCCGATGGGCTGCGCCTCTACACCCTTATTTGGCAGCGCACGATGGCGTGCCAGATGGCGAGCGCCGTTCTGGATCAAGTCGCGGTGGATATCATCGATGGCTCCAACAAGGCCACCTTCCGCGCCACTGGCTCCACCGTCGTATTCGATGGCTGGTTTAAAGTGTATCAGGATACGCGCGACGAAGACGCCGCCGAGCAGGATGACGAAAACCGCCGCCTGCCGCCCGTCAACGAAAAAGACCCGCTGGAGAAACAGGAAATCAAGCCGGACCAACATTTCACGCAGCCTCCACCCCGCTACGGCGAAGCGAGTCTTGTGAAACGGTTGGAAGAACTCGGCATTGGCCGTCCTTCCACCTATGCCAGCATCATGCAGGTTTTGCAGGATCGCAATTATGTGGTCTTGGATAAAAAGCGTTTCGTGCCGGAAGACCGTGGCCGCATCGTCACCGCCTTCCTTGAGAATTATTTCAGCACCTATGTGCAATACGACTTCACCGCCGATCTTGAAGAAAAGCTGGATGAAATCTCCGGCGGCAGCCTGCCGTGGAAGAATGTCATGCACGGCTTCTGGACGGACTTTACGAACGCCATCGCCGCCACCAAAGACCTGAAAGTCTCCGATGTCATCGACGCGCTTGATGAAGCGCTGGGCCCGCACTTCTTCCCCTTGCGCGAAGACGGTAGCGATCCGCGCGTTTGCGGCC
>DNGD01000244.1 GCA_003486725.1 Rhodospirillaceae bacterium | reverse complement strand
CGACAAGAACAATAATCCAGCAGGTCACAAACTGTTTCATGGGACACCTCCTGCGCCGGTTAGATTACCGGACCCGAGTTGTTGAAGAACATTGGACGTTGCTTGGTTCGCCGTACTCAAGATGTCGACGTTCGACGGGACGATTTGCCATTGAAGTGGTGATAAGGCGGTGTTGTCGATGCCAGCGTAATCGGCCCCATTGGGGTCGACAATCCGGCGCGCATAGCGCCACTCGCGCTCGCTATCAAAAAACTTGCTGGCCTTTTTTGCATGGTTCGTGACGACCAACGCGATGCCGTTCCAGGCTGCTTCAAATTTAGTGCGGGGATAGATTACATTGCCCTTGTTGGGATCGCCGACAAGCAGGTGTCTGCCTTTAATGCTTTTGACGACGACAAAATGGTTGTACCCGTTGTCATTGATCAAGGCGATAAAGGGGACTTTGTTTTTTTCGATAACGGATAGGGAGGCCTTGAAGCCGGTCGTCTTGAAGCCGCGACTATTCAAATAGCGGCTCATGTCCAGAAGAGAGAACCCTTCTTGGCGGATTTTGTCTTGGTCGCCCGCATCGAACATGGCTTTGAAGATGCTGCCCTCGCTTGTTTTCTTGTCATAGACATAGGTCAGCAGCGTTGAGATTGCGGCCGAGCCGCAGCTGTAGTCCAGCCCCTGCTTTTTGACGGTTTGAAAGGGCAGGTCGCGCCAGCTGATGACGGGGACGTCCAGCGTTTCGCGTTTGCCGTTGCCGACGGAAGTTGTAGAGGCGTGGCTTTCTTGTTCAGGAAAACTCTCCAGCACGGCACGTTGCTGGGTTGTACTTTCCTGTTTGACGATCACGGCATTGGCCGCGTTGACGTCTGTTGCCCCGACCATGCTCACAAGGAGAAACGCCGCCAGAAGGCAAAGCGATGGTCCAGCCGTTTTTATTGTTCTTGGCCCCATGACACCCACCGTTGCGATTGATTACACCTCCATCTTTTCCTTACAGACCCCTCCCTTATGGTGCGGGGGGCATAATCTGCACGTTCAAGCTGACGGCGGCATTGATGGTTGAGTTGTTGCCGGTGTTCATTACATAGCTGCCAAGGCCGCCCAGATTGTCTCCGACTGTAATCTGGCCGTTTGTCAGGTTTCCGCCAACATTCAGCGTGTTGTCGGTCGTTGAGGAGTTGATCGTTTGTGTCGAGGTCAAGGTGTTTGCGAAGCCCGCCGCGCCACGTTGGGAATCCATATCTTCACTGGTCAACGCCACTTCGTCCGCAGACGAGAAAGCAACCATGTCTTCCGCATCACCCTCTTTAGTGTCGGCGGCAAGGCACGGGCTTCCCATGAGTAGCATCAAAGCAAAGAATGATAGAACCAACGGCTTCTGAACTGAATAAAGCATAATAGCCTCCGTCAGATCGTTGTTGAGCAAGGGGGAGAAGAGGGGGCGCTCGCACCGTTTCCAATTCTTTCGTTGGTTCTGGTGCTAACGCCCCCCGTATCTTCATGTGTTTTACATGAAGACTATTCTCGCCTTACTTTACAGGCCGCTGTTGTTCATCTGAACGGTCAGACCGACGGCATTCACGCCGGCGTTATGGATGCCCGTCATGGCTTGCGCCGTGGACAGGCCGTCCCCTGACATCGATGAGCTGGCATTGCCCGTGTGGAGCTCAGCCTCAACGCCGCTTCCGGACTGTTGTACTTGTCCCCCGTTGGCCGCGAGGGTTACGAAGTTACCCGACACGGCAGCGCCGAGCAGCTGCGTTGCAGCGACTTGGTTCTGTTGTGTGTAGATTTCCGTATCGATCTCGGTATCGATCTCGGTCTCGGTTTTTGTGAACGTGTCGTGTGAGTCGATAACCTTCACATCGTGCGAGTCCTTCGTGTAGGTCTTGTTTACGTCGATATCCGTGAATTCAAGCTTGGCGTCAACATCCACATCCGTGTTATTCTCGGTGGCGGTTATGCCAGAGTTCGCCAACGTATTATCGTTGACTTCCAGCGCGAACGACGGGCCTGCAGCGAACAGCAAGAATGCGCCGATGGCTGTGCTTAAGAGAACTTTCTTCATGACTTCCTCCATTGTTGTGAGTTTTTTTAGGGATTCAGGTGTGACAGAAATATCTCGTATCCAATCAATTTTGCCCGGCCAAGATTTCTTTAGCGATTTCTTAACTGGTATTAAGGAGTTAACCACAACTTAACGAAATAGTCAACGCACTTTTTGTAATGAAGTTTTGCGCCTTATAGATCACGGAAAATCACCCGTAAGTATTCACCGCAATGCCTTGTAAAAAGTGATCGCGAATTCTTTTGCTCATTTTGTGCGCTGCGAAAAACGACATGTTATCCACCAGTTACAGCGCATCGAATATTCGAAAGACACTACATATAGTGCAAACATCTCTCCGCAGACTTAGTTCGCGCATTCAAAAAAATGAAGGCGCTATACTTCCTTCCGCGCGAGATTCGAGAAAGGCGAAGTGATGTTCAGAGCTTTTTCGGAGAAAGTGATTCGGTTTTTGCCGCTGTGGGGCAGATGAAAAACTGATGCCCAAAAAAAGAGGTTAGCGATCTTTCGAAAAAGATGGCTAACCTCTCTTAGAGAGATTGGGGAGAAGAATGGTGGGCGATGGGGGGCTCGAACCCACGACCCGCTGATTAAGAGTCAGCTGCTCTACCAACTGAGCTAATCGCCCACATTCTTCAAGAATCGCGTCCTGCCCGTGAGGAACCGGATGCGATAAGGTGGCCTCTAATAAACACAAAAACACTTGATTGCAAGGATTGTTTGAAGGAAAGCCGCATTAACCATGGTTTGCCATTTGGAGCGATGCGGGTTTAAGGGTGCGATGCGCGGGCAGCGGCGTTTTTCTTTGACTTGCCCCCCTTGTATGATAAGCCACGCGAAATCAAAAGCAGCATAGCGGACAAGATGACAAGCAAGAGGCAGACAATACTAATGTGCCCGCCGGATCATTATGGCGTAGATTACGTGATCAATCCGTGGATGGCGGGGCAATGCGGGAAGACCGATGCCGCCCTCGCGATGCGCCAGTGGGAAGGCCTGAAAGACGCGCTTTCCGCGTATGCCGACATCACGCTGGTGCCCGCGCAGCCCAAATTGCCCGATATGGTTTTTACGGCCAATGCAGGGATTGTGCTGGGAAACACGGTCGTTGTGAGCCGTTTCCGCAATGTCGAGCGGCAGGGCGAGGAGCCTCATTTCAAAGAATGGTTCGATTCTTATGGCTTTGATTGTGCCGATTGGGCGCAGGAAGTGCCGTTCGAAGGCGCGGGTGATGCCCTGTGGGATCGTGCTTTGCCGCTGCTCTGGATTGGCTCGGGGTTCCGCTCGGATCAGGCGGCACCGGCGCTTTTAGAGAAAATCTATGGCCGCCGCGTAGTGCCGATGAAACTGGTCGATCCACGTTTTTACCATCTGGACACCTGTTTGTGCCCGCTGCCGCGCGGCTATTTGATGTATTATCCCGCGGCTTTTGCGGCGGAAAGCCTCGCCGAACTGGAATCTTTGGTGCCCGCCGACAAGCGAATCGCGGTGGAGGCCGAGGATGCGGCGCATTTCGCGTGCAACGCGGTCGATCTGGATGATCGTGTTTTTATGAACGGCGCGTCGGAATCGCTGCAAAACAGGCTAAAAAGCGCCGGTTTTAACGCTATTTTGACGCCGCTGACCGAGTTTTTGAAGGCCGGAGGCACCGCAAAATGCCTGACCCTGAAGCTGGTGGAGAAAGAGTAGCGCCCGCCGTCTTTTGCGTTTATCCTCGCGCCGCAAGTTTAGGTCATCGTTAGGATAGGGTATGCACGATCATTCCGAGAGTGAAGAGGATACGGGGATCATTCGCCACGGCGCCGAAGGCTTTGAGGGCATGCGCAAGGCAGGCCGTCTGGCCGCCGAGGTTCTGGATTACATCACGCCTTATGTGCAGCCCGGTGTGGCCACGGCGGAGCTGGATAAGCTGTGCGATCAATATACGCGCGATCAT
>DNGD01000103.1 GCA_003486725.1 Rhodospirillaceae bacterium | reverse complement strand
AGGGCCGGTTGGTTAGCCACGTTGCGCCTCACCCGCGCGATCCGATGGTGGCAGCAGGCTATGATGACGGGATGGTGATCCTTGCACCACTTGATGGGCGCATGGAAATCATGATCCACCCGCCCGCTGGTAAAGGCGCGGCGGTTACAGGGATGGTGTGGGACAAAGACGGTCAGACGATGATTGTCAGTTTGGAAAACGGAACGTTGTTGCTTTTCACCCTCGCCAGCATCTCGCGCTTTGTGCGGGGCCAGTTCGGCGGATAAGTTGTCACCGTTGGTACGCGTAGGCCGTTATTCGCGCGGGCATTGTGTTTGGCTTTCCGGGGGCTCCGCCGTGATAATTGTGCGCAAAGCTCGTCGTGGCTTGGTCCAGCGCGGGGTTAGTTTCAACGGCCTTCCACAAGACAGAGTGGATCGCAGGAGCCCATTGGGGTGCGTTTTTCGGGATCGAAGAAAACACCCCGTGAATAGGCTTGGTGTCCTTTATAGCGGGGGCTTGTTCGTCAAGTCACGCCCCTGCTTGTAAAGCAATACGGCGGTACCGGAGGGAGATAATTGTAAATAGGCGCTGATCGAGTCAAAAAAGGCGTAACCATCTTTTGACAACGAGGCCCTTGGAACGATAATACAGCCGTCAAAATCCCTAGCCCCATTTTTGGCAAAAAACTCGTCAACCGTTTGTAGGCTTGTGGCGTTGTCTAACAATTTCTCACGCCCTTTGTCTGTTTTTATGTTTTTGTTAATGGCCTCGGCGAGCGGCTGGTTGTTATTAAGGACGTAATATTTTCCATTGACTTCTGCAACACAGACGCAGTGAGGAAAGACCTTTTTTTCCTTCGTTACGACAAGGACAGAAACTAAATGAACATTTTCTTCGCCGAGAACCCGCTTCAGGGTTTCGTATTTCACCACGGCAATATCCTGACAAATACCGCCTTTGGCCGCCAAGGTTTCTTGAACGGACAAAACAGAGTCGTTTCCTAGTGTTTCGTTGTTGACGATCGACGTACGATCATACTCATACGATATTCCAAGATTGAAAATTGCCTGTGTGGCACGCAAAGCATCCAGCTTATCCGGCATGTTTTTTAAAGCATCAATTGTGTTGACCCAGTTCACAACACGAGGGGTGTGCTTTTCCGGAGCATCTTTGATTTCAGCAATATAGTCATCCAGATTTCTCTGCTTCTGCTCCAGAATGGTGACGTACTCGTGAAACCCATGCTCGACTAACGCAAGACTTTCTCCCTCGGAGCGCGGGACGATGGTGGCCTTGTATCCCCCCAAAGTTGAGCCTTTGTGTTTTGTCTCTATAGCTTCGTTTGACGAGGGCGGGTGCATTGCGTCATCAAATTGATTGGTTGTTGTCTGTCCCGCACAGCCTGTTAGCGACAGGGCTGCCGCGCTGAAAACCAACCCCCACGCAAGGTTTCGAAGCCGCTTTGGCAAAGCTGGCGTTGCCGCACTTATCTCTTTTTTAAAATTAGTATTTTTCATAAAAACACAGCCCGTAAAAAATCTCTTGGTAGTCGTTTATGACTGTACCAGAACAGCTTTTATGTTCGGTTAATTTATAGGTTTTTCATACCGAAAATCTGGTTTCGGGGTTAATTTTTTATTAATGAACAGGTGGGTTTTGCCTTCCTCGAAGCGCTGCTACTCTTCACCCTCGCCAGCATCTCGCGCTTTGTGCGGGGTCAGTTCGGCGGATAAGCGTTTTACGCTTTCTGATTTTTTAGAAAAGCCAGCAGCGAGGGGACATCCGTATAAACATGACCCCGCCAGCCGCGCCGCTGGGCGGCTTCGACATTTTCCGGCATATCATCAATTAGGCAGAGAGTGGAAACGGGACGCGCCACCTTACGCTCAATCTTGGCGAAATAGAGAGCCTCCGGCTTCATCACGCCCAGACGCGCCGAGGAATAAACCTCGCGCACCTTGCCGGCAAATATCTCGTCGATCATTTCCGTGCGCGCAAAACCCTGATTGGTTGCGATGCAGCCATTCGCGGGGGAAAGCAGCGTCCACAACGCCGGATTCACGACATTGTCCCTGCCAAGCCAATAGGTCATGAAGATGTGCGGCGATGTGTTGACTTCGTGTTTTTCAAAAACTTCCGCGATGTGATCTTCCTCGTGCTTCAGGCCGCGAAGAACATCTTCCCAACGGCCATGAAAGATTTCGTGCAAACAAGCCGGAGATATACCTAAGTCCGCCTCGATCGTCGCCGCCCAGCGGAAGTTGCCCTCCGCATCAAACGTGTCGAACAACACACCGTCGGCGTCCCAAAGGATCATAAAAGTGTCCAATGATTAATCGTGATGCGGAGCTGCTGTTGCGCTCGGTCGCCTAACAGCTGTCGCCATTTCAGGTGTTATAAACTTTCTAGCAGCTGAAAACAATCCACCCATAATTTCTTGTGGTACGTGAATGTCCTTGGGAACAAGCGTCTCCCTACCAGCAACCATAAAGCCGACGAAAACCCCTTTATTCCCTTCCGTTGAAACTCCAAAGACGTTTTCCAAGCGGGTCTTCATTGTTTGTACATCCCCACGTGTGGCGCGAATGGTTCGGGATGTGTCTTTATTCATCTCTGCGGAAGACTTCCATACGGCATCATACGTGATATTAAAGAAATCACCCTCTTGTTTATAATCAGTAATTTCATAAGCATGCCGATCGACAGTTTTTATGCTGACACCAGTGAATGGATTTTCTGTTGGGGCTGCGGCGGTCATTTGTTTCTCCATTTTTAAAAATAAGTTGTGCCTCCCCCTGAGGGGGTGTGGCGGTTTAGATCAGTATTATGGGTGAGGTATTTTTATGTGCGCGCGGGACGCGCAAGGAGGAGTAGGCCCCCAAGAAGCGTCGATGTAAGCAGGATGTTGTTGGCGCGTGTCGTCATAAAGGTTATTATCCACAGAGACGGGGTGCAACGCAAGGGTCAAAACCTCTTTTTTATACTTTCATAAAACGAAAGTGGCCTTTTGCGAAAGAATGTTGCGCTGAAAGCGGGGTAAAATGATAGAAAATGTCTTGATCACCGGAGCCTCCAGCGGATTGGGCGCGGCACTTGCCCTCGCTTTCGCGCAAGGAGGCACAACGTTGTTTCTTTCTGGCCGCGACGAAGAGCGGCTCAAATCTGTGGCCAAAGAGGCCGAAGAATGCGGCGCAAGGGTGGTGACCAAAACGCTCGACGTGACGGATGCCGCCGCCATGGAAGCATGGGTCCGCGAGTGCAACGAGGCCGCCGCGCTGGATCTGGTCATCGCGAATGCAGGCATTTCGGCAGGCACAGGCGGCGGCGAAGAAACGCCCGAGCAGGCCGCCGCGATCTTTGCGACCAATTTGGGCGGCGTTTTAAACACCGTGCAGCCCGTTGCTGCGCTGATGAAAAAACGAGGCTTTGGCCAGATTGCGATTATGTCCTCACTCGCCGGCTTTCGCGGCCTTGCAGGAGCGCCGTCCTATTGCGCCAGCAAGGCAGCGGTACGCGTATACGGCGAATCCCTGCGCGATGAATTGGCGGCATATGGCGTGATCGTCAGCGTGATTTGCCCCGGCTTTGTTGAAACGCCGATGACGGGCAAAAACGGTTTCCCGATGCCGTTTTTGATGAAGCCCGACAAGGCCGCGCAAATCATGAAACGGGGGCTGGAAAAAGGTGCCGCCCGCATCGCATTTCCGTGGAGGCTTTCCGCATTAGTGTGGTTGATCGCCGCGCTGCCGCCCTCCCTGACAGAAAAAATCCTGACGCGCTTGCCAA